>JBLNAW010000316.1:0-2703 GCA_050259555.1 Solirubrobacterales bacterium | reverse complement strand
CGAACCCCTCCCCCGCGGCCGCCAGCACCCAGCCGACGAGGTCACCCTCGTGGTCGGACTGTCGCCACTCGAGCTCGTGACCGAGCCGCCCGGCGCGCTCCTCGACGTCGTCCAGGATCTCGGCGAGCGTGCGGCCGCCGTAGCGCTCGGGGTCGCGCGCGCCGAGCGCCCCGAGGTTCGGCCCGAACAGGAACAGCACCTTCATGTCCGCACTCCCCCATCCGCTCCGGCGCCCATCTCGACGAGGACGGCGCGGACCATGTCCTCGGGCACGTCGTCGACGACCGTCGGCTGCCCGACGTCCCGCAGCAAGACGAACCGCACCCCGCCCGCGTACTTCTTGTCCATCCGCATCGCGCTCCAGATCTCATCGGCGCTCGGAAGGCCGCCCTCCGGGTCGAGCCCGAGCGAGGAGAGCAACCGCGCGTGTCGCGCGAGCAGGCCTCCGGGCGCGAGCTCCATCGCTTCGGCGAGCCGCGCCGCGAAGAGCATCCCGACCGAGATCGCCTCACCGTGCGAGCGTCCCTCGAACGCATCCAGCCGCTCGAGCGCGTGCCCGAGGGTGTGCCCGTAGTTGAGGACCAGTCGCGCGCCGGTGTCCCGTTCGTCCTTCGTGACGATCGCCGCCTTGGCGCGGACGCACCGAGCGACCAGGTCCTCGAGGACCGCCGGCTGGCACCCCAGCACGCCGGGGAGCTCGCGCTCGAGCAGGTCGAGAAGCGTGACGTCGAGCGTCAGCGCGTACTTCGCGACCTCGGCGAGGCCGGAGCGGAACTCGCGCTCGGGGAGGCTCGCGAGGGTCGCGACGTCGGCGAGCACCGCCCGCGGCTGGTGGAACGCGCCGACGAGGTTCTTGCCCTCGGGGAGGTTCACCGCGGTCTTGCCGCCGATCGCGGCGTCGACCTGCGCGGTGAGCGTCGTCGGCACCTGCACGAAGGGAACACCTCGCATGTACGTGGCGGCGACGAACCCGGCCAGGTCGCCCACCGCCCCGCCGCCGAGCGCGACCACCGGATCGTCGCGGTGTGCCTCCTGGACCGCGAGCTGGCGCTGCAGCGCCGTCATCACCGAGAGCGACTTCGCCTCCTCGCCCTCGGGCACGCCCAGGTGCACGGCCTCGAGCCCCGCCGTCGCCAAGCCGGCGGTCAACGGTTCGAGGTACCGGGAGGCGACCCGCTGATCGGCGACGATGAACGCCCGCTCGGCCCTGGGGAGCGCCGGGAGATGCTCCGCGGCGTCTTCGAGCACCCCTGCGCCGATCGTGACGTCGTAGGCGCGATCCGGGACCGCGACGGTCACGCGGACCAACGCAGGAGCTCCTCGCGCACGCGCTCGGCGACCTCCTGGGGCGAGCCCGTGCCGTCGACCACGTGGGCCGCGAACTCCCGGTACAAGGGCTCGCGCTCGCGGAATAGCCGCTCGAGGTCGCCGGCGGCGTGGATCAGCGGCCGGTCGGTCGCCGGTTGGACCCGCTCGTGCAGCACCTCGAGCGGGACGGACAGGAACACGACCTCGCCGGTGGCTCGGAGCGTCACGCGGTTCGCCGGCTCGAGCACCACGCCGCCGCCGCACGAGACGACCGACGGATCCTGGGTCCCCGCCTTCTGGAGCGCGTCGGCCTCGAGCTCGCGGAAGCGCGCCTCGCCCTCGCGGGCGAAGATCTCGCGGACCGGCAGGCCCGTCTCGGCCTCGATCTGCGCGTCGAGCTCGACGAACGGCACCCCGAGCAGCCGCGCGAGCTCCGGCCCCACGGTGGACTTGCCCGAGCCCGGCATCCCGACCAGGTAGACGATCACGGCAGTCCTTCCACGTACGCCTGCAGGTTGCGGCGGGTCTCGGGAAGCGAGTCCCCGCCGAACTTCTCGAGGACGGCGTCGGCGAGCACGAACGCCACGGCCGCCTCCCCCACGACCCCGCCGGCCGGCACCGCGCACACGTCGGTGCGCTGCTTGATCGCGACGTCCGCCTTGCCCGTCGCGAGGTCGACCGTCGCGAGCGGCTTCGGCACGGTCGAGAACGGCTTCATCGCGGCGCGAACGCGGATCGGCTGCCCCGTGCTCATCCCGCCCTCGATGCCGCCGGCCCGGGCGCTCGTGCGGGCGAGGTGTCCCCCGCGCGTCACGATCGCGTCGTGGGCCTTCGAGCCGGGCCGCGCGGCGCTCGCGAAGCCGTCGCCGACCTCGACCCCCTTCACGGATTGGATGCTCATGAGCGCGAGCGCCAGGCGTGCGTCGAGCTTGCGATCGGCCTGGACGTGCGAGCCGAGCCCGGGCGGGCACCCGTACGCGAGGACCTCGAAGACGCCGCCGAGCGTGTCGCGCGACCTCCGCACGGCGTCGATCTCGGCGATCATCCGTGCGCCCGCCCGCTCGTCGAACGCGCGAACGGGCGAGGCGTCGACGACGTCCAGATCCTCGGGGGCGGGGACCTTGCGCGAGCCCGACGCCATCGTGCCGATGCGCACGACGTGCGACACGACGTGGATCCCGAGCTCGGTGAGGAACGCCTTGCAGAAGCACCCGAGCGCCACCCGAGCCGCGGTCTCGCGGGCGCTCGCGCGCTCGAGCACGTTGCGCACATCGTCGAACCCGTACTTCATAACGCCGGGCAGGTCGGCGTGCCCGGGCCTCGGCTTCGTGAGCTTGTCCGCCGGCGCGGTCTCGCCCTCGACCCCCATGAGGTCCCGGTACTTGGCCTCCCACT
>JBLNAW010000315.1:0-12224 GCA_050259555.1 Solirubrobacterales bacterium | reverse complement strand
GGGTGGCCGCCGGCGACGGCGGCCCACTGCGTGAAGCCGTAGTAAGAATCGCCGAACATGACCACAGAGCCGTCCGACCAGCTCTGCGACACCAGCCACTCGATCGTGTCGTAGCCGTCCGGCACCTCGTGGACGAACGGTACGGTCTCGCCCTCGGAGCGGAACTTGCCGCGGACGTCCTGGACGACGAAGGCGTAGCCGCGGTCGGTCGCGAGCGTCGCCATCTGCGGCATGAAGCTGAACCGCTCGTCCTTGCCGTAGGGCAGCCGCACGAGCACGGTCGGGAACGGCCCGGATCCGTCGGGGAGGTAGACGTCGGTCGCGAGGTGGACGCCGTCCCGGGTCTGGATCCGCACCTCTTCCGCTCGAGGGTCGACGGGGGCCATCGGCACAGGCTCGGGTTCGCGGATGGGGCCGGTGCGGTTCGGCTCCGGTGCGACCTCGACCCGGGCCTTCTCACCGACGAACGCCGAGAGGTCGGAGCCTGTCGCGAGCGCGGCGTACGAGAGTACGAGTCGCTCGGCCTCGGCCACCGTGTCGAGGTACCCGAGCAGCACGCCGAGCCCGTGGTAGTCCTCCAACGCGAGCAGGTTCCACGCGATCGTGCGCAGGTCGTCGACCGGCGCGAAGTGCCCCTGCGCCACGCCGAGCTCCAGGATCGAGACGTACAGGTCGGTCTGGCGGGCGACGAACAGGCGGTCGTAGTCCGCGAGCGCCGGGTTCGTGCGCTCGAAGGGAACCGCCTCCCACAGCAGCATCATCTCGCCGTCGTCGGGGCCGGTCGGCATGCCGGCACGCACCGCGGCGACGAGACGATCGCGGGCGTCCGCGGCCCCCTCGACGAGCTCACGCCGGCGCTCGTAGTAGCGCTCCATCGCGTGGCGGAAGGACTCGGACAGCAGCTCCTCGAGCTCGGGGTAGTAGTAGAGGACGGACGCCGGCGTGAGCCCCGCCTCCTCCGCGATGTCCCGCAGGCGCAGGTCGAGCAGCCCGCGCGCGGCGATCACGCGGAGCGCCGCCCCCCTGATCTGGTGGCGCCGTAGGCCCTGGTCCTTCTTCCTCGGCACGGTCCTCCTCCCGGGTTCTCTGAACATACATCAACGAATCAAGTCGTCGGAGATGGGGTTGGCTTGACAGCGTGCGTACCAGAGGGGCAGGATTCGCTGAATCGCGTTCAGGCTATCGGGCAGGGGGCGTCGGCATGGACCGTGGCACCGGGTTCGACCTCGATCGCTGGATGGAGCGTCCGATCCCACGGCGCCGGTTCCTCGGCGGTGCCGGCAAGGGCGCGATGGGCCTGTCGCTCGCGGCGATCCTCGCGGCGTGCAGCAAGGACGAATCGCCGAAGGGCGGGGGTAGCCCCTCGGTCGAGCCGCTCCCGCCGATCGCCGGCTCGGTCAAGGTCGCCCAGTGGCCGCTGTACATCGACCGCGCCAGGGGGGGACATCGTCCGACGCTCGAGGCGTTCACGAAGGAGACCGGCATCCAGACGGACTACCGGGAGATCATCAGCGACAACCAGAACTGGTTCGCGAAGCTCTACCCGCAGCTCTCGCGCGGCCAGGCGACCGGCTGGGACCTGATGTGCATCGCCGACTGGTTGATCCACGAGATGACGTTGAGCGGTTTCCTCGAGCCCCTTCACTGGGACGCGTTGCCGACCGCCCAGGCGAACATGCTCGACGCGTTCCGCGACCCGGTCTACGACCGGGGCAACGCCTACAGCGTCCCGTGGCAGGGGGGCGTCACCGGGATCGCGTACTACCCGGACCTCGTCGGTGGCGACATCACCGCGATGGCCGACCTGTGGAACCCGAAGCTCGAGGGTCGCGTCGGGATGCTGACCGAGATGGTCGACACGATGACGCTCACGCTGCTCATGCTCGGCATCGATCCGCAGACCGCGACGCTCGACGACGCGAAGAAGGCGCAGGAGAAGCTCATCGAGCAGCGTGACGCGGGCATCGTCCGCCGGTACTACGGCCAGGACTACGTGCAGGACCTCGTCGACAAGAACACCTACGCGTCGATGGCGTGGTCCGGCGACGTCTTCTATTGGAAGTACATCGGCGGTGCCTCGGACCTCGAGTTCATCGTTCCCGAGGAGGGCGGGATCATCTGGGCCAGCGGTGACTCGATCCCCGTCGGAGCCGATCATCCGGCGGACGCCCACGCCTTCATGGACTTCTTCTACAAGCCCGAGATCGCCGTCCAGGTGACGGACTGGGTGCTCTACATGACGCCGGTCGAGGGCGTCCAGGACCTGATGCGCGAGAAGGCGAAGGCCGCCACGGGCGGCGACCGTCGCTACTACGAGACGTTGTCCGAGAGCCCGCTCCTGTTCCCGCCGAAGGACCCGAAGCAGGCGAACCTCTACGAGTACAAGGCTTTCTCGGGAGACGAGTTCGAGGCGTGGGCCTCCCTCTTCGGCGACGTCACGAACGCGTGAGGGGCGGACCGGAGCCCGCCCCTCGAACGATCCGAAGACCCGCTCAGACCGGCTGGAGCTCGCGAGCGCCCTGCGTGCGCATCTGCTCGCGCCAGTACTCCTGGCCCTCCTCGGGCAGGGTGTAGACCGGGTCGAAGTACGGGTACTCGCGCGTGAGCGCCTCGGGGTCGTCGTACTCGATCCCCGTCCGATAGTTCTTCCGCCAGTAGGTGATGCCCTTCACGCGGTCGTAGTTGCTGATCATGTGCACCCACCGCTTGCCGACGAACGGGACGTCGCACACGAACCGGGGGGTGGCGAACCCGGGCAGGTATCCCATGATCGCCATCTGCAGGTCCTGCGCCTCCCAGACCGACAGGCGCCAGTGCTCGGCGTTCGGGATCATGTCGCACATGTAGAAGTAGTACGGGATCACCTTCGCGTGGTCGATGAGCATGAACGCGAGCTCGAGCAGTTGCCTCGGCTCCGTGTTCACGCCACGCAGGAGCACCCCCTGGTTCCGGACGTCGCGGTACCCCATGTCGAGCAGCTTGCCGACGGCCTTGCCGAAGATCGGCGTCACCTGCTGGGCGCTGTTCACGTGGGTGTGGATGGCGATCTCGACGCCGCGCTCGTGCGCGCGCTTCACGATCGCCTCGTATCCCTCGAGCACGTCGTCCTGCAGGAAGTGCTGCGGCAGGCCCATCAGGCCCTTCGTGGCCAAACGCACGTCGCGGATGTTCGGGATCTCGAACAGCTTGAACAACCACTCCTGCAGCCGCTGGACCGGCACGTTGGCGACGTCGCCGCCCGAGACCACGACATCGCGCACCGACGGCGTGCGGCGCAGGTAGTCGAGCATGGCGTCCCAACGGTCCTGCTGCTTCATCTCGAACTTGTACTTCAGGATCTGGAGCGTGTCGTTCCCGACCAGGTCCATCCGGGTGCAGTGCCCGCAGTACTGCGGACAGGTCGGGATCATCTCGCAGAGCACCTTCGTGGGGTAGCGGTGCGTCAGGCCCTCGACCGCCCACATCTCGGCCTCGTGGAGCGAGTCGCGCGAGGCCATCGGGTGGCTCGGGAACTCGGCCTCGCGGTCGCCGAGCGCTGGCGCCATGTAGCGGCGGACCGGGTCGCTCCACAGGTCCTCGGTGTTCATCGTGTTGACCATCTGGGGCGGGATCAGCATCGACATCGTCGCCCGCTCCTGCTGGTCACGCTCGATGTCCGTGTACAGGTCGTCGGGCAGCAGGCCGCCGAGCGCGCGCTTGAACTCGACCAGGTTCTTGATCGTGTGCGCTCGCTGCCACTGCGCCGACTCCCACTGCTCGGTCGTGACGTCGGCGAACCCGGGGAGGCGTGTCCAGTCGGGCTCGACGAACTCCCGCTTCAGCGGGTACTCGAAGGGCTGCTCGGCGGCGTGGGCCTTGCCGACCTCGCGCTTCGGGCGGACCTTGTTCGGCAGTGGCGAGCCGCCGGTCGCTTCCTGCTCATCGCTCATCTCGGACCCCCTACGTGTTCGCGCCGGAGGCCCGGCGCACGAACGTCTCTCAGTCGAAACACCAGTATAGGGCGGATGTGTCCGGCAGGACAGTGTCGTAGCCGAAGGATATTCGGCTTCCTGACCGTAGGTCTGGATGATCTCGAAACGAGCGGAACGTCAGCGGCGCGGGCCGCCTCGGCCTCCGCCGCGACCGCCGTCACGCCCCTGGCCGCGCGGCCGGCGCTCGAACCGGAACTGCTCCTTCTCCGGCCGAGGCAGGCGTGACTTCAGCGGCGGGTGCCCGGTGCGCTCGTACCGCACGCGGATGTGGTCCACCTGCTGCGAGCGCTCCATCTCCCGCCAGCCGTCGGCGAGGAGGTGGCGGTGCCGGCCCGCGGCGCTCTTGCGCAGCTTGTCGGTGTTCGGCACCCTCAGGTAGAGGCGCTCGACGCGGACCTCTTTGTAGTCGGCCATGCGGACCAGGGTACCAGCGGCCTCGCCCGCGGCATCTGCGTCGCTTCCCGTATCCTCGGGGCGCCGTCGGCGAAGCGGAGGTCGCGAGATGGACAGGGTCACCTTCTGGAACGAGCTGGCCGCGCAGTTCTGCGTCGACGGGATCCGCGCCTCGACGGCAGCCGGCTCGGGCCATCCGACCTCCTCGATGTCCGCCGCCCACCTGCTCGCCGTGCTCTACGCGGATCACCTCCGGTTCGACGTCGCGGAGCCCAAGGCACTCGCGAACGACCGGTTCGTGCTCTCGAAGGGGCACGCCTCGCCGCTGATGTTCTCGGTGCTGAAGGCGATCGGCGCGATCGACGATGCCCAGCTGCTGTCGTTCCGGAAGATGGGGAGCCCGATCCAGGGACACCCGGTGCCGTTGCCGGACATGCCGTACGTCGACGTCGCGACGGGCTCGCTCGGCCAGGGGCTGCCGATCGGACTCGGGATGGCGCTCGCGATGCGACTCGACGGCAACCCTGCCCGCGTCTGGGTCCTGATGGGGGACTCCGAGGTGGCCGAGGGCTCCGTGTGGGAGGCCATGGAGAACGCCTCGTTCCACGGAGTGGCGAACCTCGTCGGGATCTTGGACATGAACCGGCTCGGCCAGCGCGGCCCGACGATGCTGCAATGGGACGGCGCCGCCTACGTCGCTCGGGCGCAGGCGTTCGGGTGGAACGCGGTCGAGATCGACGGGCACGACGTCGCCGCGATCGACGAAGCCTATCGGCAGGCCGAGGGCGCCGACCGTCCGACGCTCATCGTCGCCCGCACACGGAAGGGGAACGGCGTGTCGTTCCTGCAGGACAAGGAGGGCTGGCACGGCAAGCCGCTCACTCCGGCCGAAGCCGAAACGGCGATCGCCGAGCTCGGCGGCGAGCGCTCCCTCAGCGTCTCCCCGCCCGCGCCTGCCCCGTGGACCCCGCCTGCGGCGTCGTCGAACGGCGTGACCCTTCCCGTGTTCGCGGAGCCCATCGCGACGCGCAAGGCCTTCGGCGAGACGCTCGCGGCACTCGCGGTGCGCGCGGAGGTCGTGGTGCTCGACGGGGAGGTCGCGAACTCCACGCACACGGAGGACTTCCAGAAGGTCGCGCCCGAACGCTTCATCGAGCTCTACATCGCCGAGCAGTGCATGGCCGGCGTCGCGGTCGGGCTGCAGGCGCTCGGCAAGGTCGTCTACGCGGCGACGTTCGGTGCGTTCGTCACGCGGGCGTACGACTTCGTCCGGATGGCCGCGGTGAGCCGCGCGAGCCTCCGGCTGTGCGGCTCGCACGCCGGCGTCTCGATCGGCGAGGACGGGCCTTCGCAGATGGCGCTCGAGGACCTGGCGATGATGCGTGCGGTGCACGGCTCGACCGTGCTGTACCCGGCCGACGGGAACTCGGCCGCCCACCTCACCGCCCGGATGGCCGATCTGCACGGCGTCTCGTACATCCGCACGACGCGCGAGAAGACCCCGGTCCTGTACGACTCGGACGAGCGCTTCGAGATCGGCGGGAGCAAGACCCTGCGATCGAGCTCGGACGACGAGGCGACGATCGTCGGGGCCGGCGTCACCCTCTTCGAGGCGCTGAAGGCCGCGGACGAGCTCGCGGGCAAGGAACGCCGGATGCGCGTGATCGATGCGTACTCGGTCAAGCCGATCGATGCCGACACCCTCATCCGAGCGATGGAGGAGACCGGTCTCCTCGTCGTCGTCGAGGACCACTGGCTCGAGGGAGGCCTCGGTGAGGCCGTGCTCTCGGCGCTCGCGCACGCGCCCGGGGTCACCGGACGCGTGGTGAAGCTCGGGGTGGGTGCGATGCCCGGCTCGGGTACGCCGGACGAGCTGCGGGAGTGGGCCGGCATCTCGGCCCACGCGATCGCCGAGCGTATCGAGGGGGAGCTCGCGCTCCGCGCCGAGCGCTCGTCCGCACCTTCGTAGCGCGGGTGTCCCTCGGCTCCGCCGGGGTACCATCTGCTGGAGATGACCCGCGTGTTGCCGCCCGTGAAGCCTCTTTGGCGCGGCCGCATCCACCAGGTCGCCTTCTTCGTCTCGCTCCCGGCCGGGATCGTGCTCGTCATCCTCGCCGAAGGCTTGGTTGCCCGGATCGCGGCGAGCATCTACGCGCTCAGCCTCGTGGCGGTGTTCGGTGCCAGCGCGGCCTACCACCGGGGGGAGTGGACACCGACGGCGCTGCGGCGGATGAAGCGCCTCGACCACTCGATGATCTTCGTGCTCATCGCCGGGAGCTATACGCCGATCGCGCTCCTGATCCTGCATGGGCCGTGGTCGATCGTGATCCTGTCCGTGGTGTGGGCCGGGGCGGTCGCGGGGATCACGCTCAAGCTCATCAAGATCGACGGCTTCTCCGTGCTCACAGCGGCGCTCTACATGGCGATGGGCTGGTTCGCCCTCGTGGCGTTCCCCCAGCTCCTGCACGAGATGCCGTCGCCGGCGCTCGTACTCATCATCGTCGGTGGCCTGCTGTACACGGTGGGTGCGATCATCTTCGCGATCCGGCGACCGAACCCGTCTCCGGCGGTGTTCGGGTACCACGAGATCTGGCACGCGTTCATGGTGGCGGCGGCAGCATGCCATTTCGCGATGGTCGCGATCGTCGTGCGGACGTAGGCGCATCCCGGCCGATCCGAGCTTCTCTGGTAGCCTTGTGCCACAAGGACGGCGTCGCCGTCCCGTGAGGTTTCGCTTCCTCGTTCCTCCTTCCGGCGGTCTCGGGGGTCCAGGCAGAACCTCCCCGAACCGAGCCGCGGGTCACACCGCGGAGGAGAAGGAGTCGAAGATGACCACACGGTCATTCCTCGACCTCGGCGTATCGAACGCCGTGGTCGAGGCACTCGCAGGGCGCGACATCGTCGCGCCGTTCGAGATCCAGTCCCTCGTGATGCGCGATGCGCTCGAGGGCAAAGACGTGCTCGCACGGTCGCAGACGGGCTCGGGCAAGACGCTCGCGTTCGCGATCCCGATCGTGGAGCGCCTCCCCAAGGGGGGTCAGACGCCCTCCGCGCTCGTCCTCGTGCCGACGCGTGAGCTGGCGCAGCAGGTGGCCGATGACTTCGCAGACATCGCGAAGGCCAAGGGCTTGCGCGTCGACGTCGCGTACGGGGGCACGAACCTGCGCGAGCAGAGCCGAGGTGCCGCACGGGCCGACGTGCTCATCGCGACGCCGGGTCGCCTCGAGGACATCGCGGAGCGCGGGCTCGTGCGGCTCGGCGGCGTCCGGGTCCTCGTGCTCGACGAGGCCGACCGCATGCTCGACATGGGCTTCCAGCCACAGGTCGACCGCATCGTCCGGCGCCTGCCGAAGGAGCGCCAGACGATGCTCTTCTCGGCCACCCTCGACGGCGCGGTCGGCCATCTCGCCCGCGCGTACACGCACGACGCGGTTCTCCACGAGGTGGAGTACTCGACGAAGACGGTCGAGGAGATCGAGCATCAGTTCATCCCGGTGTCGGCGCAGGGCAAGGTGGAGGCGCTCGTCGAACTGCTCGAGAAGGAGCGCGAGCTCACGCTCGTGTTCGTCCGAACCAAGCGTGGTGCCGATCGTCTGGTCCGAAAGCTGAAGGCCCGCGGTCTGCGCGTCGAGAGCCTGCACGGCGACATGACCCAACCGGCGCGGCAGCGGGCGCTGCAGCGCTTCGAGACCGGCAAGGTGGACGTCCTCGTTGCGACCGATGTCGCGGCTCGCGGCTTGGACCTCGAGCGCATCAGCCACGTCGTCAACTACGACCCCCCCGAGGACGACAAGGGGTACGTGCACCGGATGGGGCGCACCGCCCGGGCGGGCCGGAGCGGCATCGGGATCACCCTCGTGACCGCCGAGCAGCAGGGCGACGTGAGCCGCATGGCCGCCCGACTCGACCTCCACGAGGAGTTCCAGGAGCAGGGTATGAAGATGTCGGCGCCGCGGGTGGTGTTCTCGGGCTCGCGGGGCGGGCGCCGCTCGTCGCTGCGCGCGCCGTCGCGCCGGAAGTTCTGAGGGGATCGGAAGGCGGGACGCGGGCGATCCCGACCCTCCGGTGTTGCGTCGCTACTCGACGGTGAAGCCGAGTCGCATACCTTCCTGGTAGTGCGACTCCTGCTCCTTGGCCGTGTAGATGTTGCAGATGAGGACGTAGCTCCCGGCCTCGAGATCGAGCGTCAGGCTCTGCGTCTCGCCCACCGCGAACTCCTCGATCTCGTTGAGCGCCTCGACGCCCTCGCCCTCCTCGTCCACCGAGCCGTCCTCGTTCGTCGGCAGCTCGCTCGGTGCCAGGTCGGTCCGGATCACCACGAGCTCGTGCTCGTCCTCGGGGCCCTTGTTCGTGGCCTCGAAGGTGACGGACCCCGCCGGCACCGATGCCGGGGTCGCCCCGACCGCGAACTCCTGCAGCGTGACCGCGACCGTGCTTCCGCCGCCGTCACCACCGCCGTCGCCCGAGTCGCCCCCGTCGCTGCTGCACGCCGACGCCGCGAGCATGAGCGTCGTGCCGAGCACCAGCCCAACCCAACGTACCCGTCCGTCCAACGGCCTCTCCTCCCCCCACCGGATGAACGTGGGGCGGAGCATAGACCGGCTCGGTCGCAGAGGGAAACCCCACGCCGGCGTTCAGCAGCCGTGCTCGTCGGGCAGCAGCGGCCGCAGGATGAGGCGGTAGCGCGAGCCGCCGCTCGTCCACGGCGTGAGCTCGTTCGCGCCCTGCATCAGCGGCATCAAGGTGTCCAGATCGGCACCGCTCACCACGCCGCACCGCGCGTCTTGGATCCCGACCTGCTGCGGGTCGCCGAAGGAGTCCAGAGGCGTGGCGAGCGGCCACGCGACCCGCTCCTGCGGGACGTCGGGCTGGCCCTGGTACGGCATCGCGTAGATCCGGATCTCGGAGTATGCGTACGGCTCCTCGGTCCCGATCGAGCCGCTCGGGAGCATGGTCGCGAGGTCTCCGATCTTCGACAGGAAGCCGGCGAGATCCTTCCTGGCTGCCGTATCCACGTTCGGGCACGCACCGCCGTCCGTGTTCCCGAGGGCGGTGGCGGACACGACGCTCGTCGTGCCCTCCGCGTTCGTGGTGAACACGGTGTCCGGGGCGTCGGCGACGCACGGGTACGGGTAGGAGGCATCGCCGTTCATCAGGCCGGCATCCCTCGCGGCTCGCAGGATGGCCTGGATGCCGTCCTCGGACAGGCGCGTGACGAGGAGGTTCGGAAGCGCGGGTCCGGGGTAAATCTCGATCACCGGTCCCTCGACGATGAGGCTGCCGTCGCCGTAGAGCGACCAACTCGGCGGCCGGGTGAGTGTGTACTCGGGCGCGACGAACCCGCCCTGGTACTCCCATCGCAGCACGAGTTCGTTGGATCCCATCGGATGCGAGATCTCGCCGCCGCCGCTCCCGCTGCCGCCCTTGCCGTCGTCCTTCAGTCCACCGCATGCGGCGAGGATGAGCGCGAGTGCGCCCATCGCCGCGATCGTCCGGATGCGCGTCATCGGGGTCCTCCGATCCTCGGGGTTCCATCCTGGCATCGCGGGGCGTTGGACGGGCCGCCCGGCCCGGGGGTTCCGGGTCGGCGGCTCGGGCTTGCGGCCGCGTCGGGTCGGGTACGCTGCGCTCGATGAGCCGGACGATGCGTGCGCTTCGCAAGATTCACGCAGGCCCAGGGGCCGAGCTGGTCGAGGTGCCCGTCCCGGAGCCCGGCGAGGACGAGGTGCTCGTTCGCGTGCATGCCGCGTCGATCTGCGGGACCGACCTCCATATCCACGACTGGAACGAGTGGGCCGAGAGCCGGATCCGCAGGATCCCGATGACCTTCGGGCACGAGCTCGCGGGCACCGTGGAGGCCGTCGGGGACGAGGTCCATCACATCAAGCCCGGCGCCTTCGTCGCGGCCGAGACCCACATCGCCTGCGGCCACTGCGCCACGTGCCGGACCGGGCGCGCCCATATCTGTCAGAACCTGCGGATCCTCGGCGTCGATACGGACGGCGCGTTCGCTGAGTTCGTCGTGATCCCCGCCGAGAACGCATGGGTCGTCGGAGAGGGGATCCACCCGGACGTCGCCTCGATCATGGAGCCGTTCGGGAACGCGGTGCATGCGGCCTTCGGCACCGAGGGCGGCGAGGATCTGCTCACGAACCCGGTGGCGGTGATCGGGTGCGGCCCCATCGGACTGTTCTCGGTCGGCATCGCTCGCGCGCTCGGTGCGTGGAAGGTCTTCGCGATCGAGCCGAACGACGAGCGACGCGCGCTCGCCTCGGTGATGGGAGCCGACCTGCTCGTGGACCCGAAGGCCGAGGACCCCATCGAGGTCGTCCTCCGCGAGACCGGAGGGGTCGGCGCGGAGGTCGTGCTCGAGATGTCGGGCAACGCCCGCGCGATCGACCAGGGCACCCGGATGCTCGCGCGGGGCGGCCGGATGTCGATGCTCGGCCTGCCCGACGGTCCGGTCACGCTCGACCTGAACGACCAGGTCATCTTCAAGGAGGCTCGGATCCTCGGGATCACCGGACGCGAGATGTTCCGCACGTGGCAGCAGACCACGACCCTGCTGTCGACGGGGCGGGTGGACGTCACGCCGGTCATCACGCATCGGTTCGCGCTCGAGGACTTCGAGCAGGCGTTCGCGACGTCGGCGTCGGGTCAGGCCGCGAAGGTCATCATGTTCCCCGGCGGCTAGAGGTAGCCGCCGACCCGGTGTTCGACCGGCTCGGGCGCCGGCGGGGTCTGGACGCGAAACGCCAGACGATCCCGCTCCCGCCCGTCGACCGCGACGACGAAGGCGTAGCCACCGGGCTCCTCGAACACCAGGCCGTCGAAGTTCAGGGCGAACGTTGCGGTCGCCTCGGCCTCGGACGGCTGGACCGCGAAGGGGGCGTCGAGCTCGACGAGCTCGCTGCCGTCGGGGCGGCGTCCGAGCGGACGCGGCGCGCCGGCCGGCCCGAGCAGCTGCACCGACAGGCGATGCTGGCCCGCCGCCTCCTCGGGCGGGATGCGCACGACGATGCCGAGCGCGACGCGGTCGTGCCGGGCCGGGAAGCTCGGCGCCGAGAGTGTGTTCCAGCCGATGCCGAGCGCCGAGAGCTTGCCCCCGACGGCCTGCACCGCATCGGCGAGGAACGCCTCGATCCGCACGCCGTCATCGTAGACGCCGGCGGTAGGGTGGGGACGGCCTGCACGAAAGGAACGTGATGAGCGGTGCGCTCGACTACCTGAAGGACAAGCTCGCCGAGCTCGAGGAGCAGGGCCTCGCGCTCCATCCGCGGACCCTGGAGGGTCCGACCGGAGCTCGGGCGAGGTTCGACGGGCGGGACGTGATCAACCTCGCTTCGAACAACTACCTCGGCCTCGCGAACCATCCGCGGATGAACGCCGCCGCGTCGAAGGCGGCGGCCGAGCTCGGCGCCGGCAGCGGCGCCGTCCGCACGATCGCGGGCACGATGGCGATGCACCACGAGCTCGAGCGCTCCTTCGCCGCGTTCAAGCATGCCGAGGAGGCCCTGATGTTCCAGTCGGGCTTCACGGCGAACGCAGGGACGGTCGCGGCCATCTTGGACAAGGAGGACGTGATCGTGAGCGACCGGCTCAATCACGCGTCGATCATCGACGGAGCCCGCCTGTCCCGCGCGGAGATCAAGGTGTTCGAGCACAAGGATGCGGAGCACGCGGACGCGCTCCTCGCCGAGACCGCTCGCCCGGGGCGCCGGCAGCTGCTGATCACCGACGGTGTCTTCTCGATGGACGGAGACATCGCGCCCCTCCCCGCCCTCGTCGAGGTCGCCGAGCGCCGGGGCGCGATCATGATGATCGACGACGCGCATGCTTCCGGGGTCCTCGGCACGGGCG
>JBLNAW010000314.1:0-7945 GCA_050259555.1 Solirubrobacterales bacterium | reverse complement strand
GCGTCCGTGCGGCGGGTCCGAGCCCGGGTACGCTCGTCACGATGTCCGCGCCGGCGCGTCGCGAGCTCCCGGCCCTCGGTCCGCGAGGAGAGGGCTGGGTCGCGATCCAGGCCGTGCTCCTCGTGCTCCTCGGCGTCGCGACGGTGCGCGGGGCCCCGTGGCCCGACGCGCTCAGGACCCCGATGCTGATCGTGGCGGTCGCGATCGGGGCGATCGGCGTCGTGTTGTTCGTCGGCGGCATGTTCCGGCTCGGCGCCCAGCTCACGCCGTTCCCGAAGCCCGTCGAGGGCGGTGCCCTCCGCGATGACGGCGTGTACCGGTTCGCGCGGCATCCGATCTACGGCGGTGTCGTCCTCCTCGCGAGCGCATGGACCCTGGTGAGCTCGTACCTCGGCGTCGTGCCGATGATCCTGCTCGGGCTCCTGTTCGAGGTGAAGTCCCGGCGTGAGGAGCTCTGGCTCCTCGAGCACCTCGAGGGATACGAGGACTACCGCCACCGCGTGCGCCACCGCCTCCTGCCGTACGTGTGGTGAGGCGGCTCAGCGTTCGCGCTTGCCGATCCCGCGCCCTCGAGCCCCGTTGCCGATGATCCCGAAGTCGATCAAGACGCCGAGCACGATCACGATGATGCCCATCGCCTCGAGCCCGCCGTCCGGGGTCCGGAACGAGTTCTGCGCGATCGCGTACCCGATCGTCGTGGTCGGCAGGAAGAAGAACCCGATCAGCGGCCACCAACCGCTCTCGAACGCCCGGTTCAGGTAGTCGCTGAACAGCCACAGCATCGCGAGCACGAACCTCGGCGTGAGCAACCCGAGCAGGACGACGAAGCAGCCCATCTCGCGGAAGCCTACCCCGCTTCGGTCCCCGGGGCGCGTTCGGCGCGTTCGCGGACCTCGCGGCGCACGAGCACCGCGTACCCCACCAGCGCGATCGTCGCGAACGTGAACCACTGCACCGCGTACGAGCGGTGGGGGCCCTCGGTGAGCTCGGGCGGCGGGACCACCGCGGGAAGGTCGGCCGGTTGCGCGGGCGACTGCTCCTGCAGCTGCAGCGCGAGTGGGAACAGCGCGTACGGGACCGCACCCTGGAGCGCTGCGGGATCGGCGTGCCGGATCGTCAGGATCCGACCGGATGCGTTCCGGTCGATCACGTCGGCCCCCTCGGCCGGGACGAGGAAGCCGGTCACGGTGACCTCGCCCTCGGGCGGCGCCGCCTCGGCCACCGGGGGCGTGTCGAGCGTCGCAGGCACCCACCCGCGGTCGACGAGGACGGCCGACCCGCCGCCCGCCCCGACGAGCGGCGTGAGGACCTCGGATCCGGGGCTGCCGTCGAGCGCTCGGCCGTACCAGAGCACCTCGTGGTCGAGGTCGTACGTGCCGGACGCCACGACCCGTCGGTAGACGTCGCCGGCCTGCCCCGTGAGCGTGTCGAGCGCAACGGGCTCGGCGGCGAGACCGTGCTCGACCCGCGCGTTGAACGCCCGGCGCTGCGAGAGCCGATCGAGCTGCCAGATCCCGAGCCGGATGCACGTCGCGGCGACGACGAGCGCGATCACCAACAGCCCGATCCATCGCCGGGTGAAGAGGAACCGCGGGAACGCCATGCCGACCCGAGGATAGCCTCAGGCGGTGCTGCCGAAGTCGATCGCGACGCAGGCACCGGTGATCGGGGCGGCCTCGGGGGAGGCGAGGTACACGATCAGCGCCGCGACCTCCTCGGGCCGGATGAACCGGGCCCGCTCACCCTGCGGGTACCTCGCGAGCAGGGCACGGTAATAGCCTTCGGGGTCACCGCCGCCGTAGTCGCGGGCCTGGCCGACGAGCATCGGCGTCTCGACGTCGTTGGGGCAGACCGCGTTCACGCGTACGAGCCTCGGCGCCAGCTCGCGAGCGAGTGACTTCGTGAGGAGCGAGACCCCGCCCTTCGAGGCAGAGTAGATCGCCGCCTCGACCGAGCCGATGATCCCGGCGTCCGAGGACAGGTTCACGATGCAGCCCTCGGTCCGCTCGAGGTGCGGGATCGCGTACCGGCACATGAAGAAGGTGCCCTTGAGGTTCACGGCCATCGTGCGGTCGAACGCCGCCTCGGTCATCTCGGCGGTCGGACCCTCCACCCAGACCCCCGCGCAGTTCACCAGCACGTCGAGACGGCCGGCGCGCCGGAGGGTCTCGCCGACGGCACGTTCGCAGTCGGCAACCCGCGTGACGTCGGCGACGACCGTCTCCTCGATCCCGAGATCGACGGCGACCGCAGCCAGTCCCTCGGCGTCGACGTCCGTGAGGACCACCCGGTCGCCCTGGTCGCGGAACCGGGCGGCGGCCGCCCGGCCGATCCCGCCCGCAGCTCCCGTCACGAGCACGACCCGGTCGTCCATCGCGCGAATCCTACCGCTCGCTCCGCGGGTCCCATCCGCCGCCGTTCGGCTACCCTTCGCTGCGATGAGGGGGACCGACCGCCTGCTCGAGCTCCAGGATCTCGACACCACGATCGACCGGCTCGAGCACCGCCGCGGGCAGCTCGAGGCCGGCGAGGACGTCGCCGCGCCTCGCGCGGCCATGGAGCTGGCCGAATCGCGCCTCGGCGAGCTCCGACTTGCGCTCGACGCCGTCCTCGTTGAGCAGCGGCGTCTCGAGAACGAGATCGATTCCATGGATCGCAAGGCCGCCGCCGACGAGAAGCGTCTGTACGACGGGAGCATCGCGAACACCAGGGAACTCGACGCGCTCCAGCACGAGATCGCGAACATCAAGGAGCGCAAGGCGCGGACCGAGGACGAGCTGCTCGAGCGGATGGAACGCCGGGAGGACCTCGAGACCCGCGCCGCCGCCGAGGACGTCGAGGTGGCGTCGGCGAGGGCGAAGGTCGAGGAGGTCGGCGGGGAGGGTCTCCGCGAGCTCGAGCAGGCCGAGGCCTCGCTCGCCGAGAAGCGCGCCGCCCGCGCAGCGATCGTGCCCGAGATCGACGAGGAGCTGCTCGAGCTCTACGAGGATCTGCGGAGACAGAAGCACGGCATCGGGGCGGCGGCGCTCGTGGACGGCGTCTGCCAGGCCTGCCACGAGAAGCTCTCGGCCCTCGAGCTCGACCGCCTCAAGCACGCCGAGGGCGTCAAGCGGTGCGAGTACTGCCGCCGGATCGTGGTCTTCGCGTGATCGTCGCGACCGACGGAGCCTCGCGCGGGAACCCCGGCCCGGCCGGGATCGGCGTGCAGATCACCGACGACGATGGAGCCGTCGTCGCCGAGATCGCCCGCGGGCTCGGCGTCGCGACGAACAACCAGGCCGAGTACACGGCCGTCCTCGAGGGGCTGAAGCGGGCGCTCGAGCTGGGCGCGGCGGACGTCACCGTGCGCTCGGACAGCCGCCTGCTCGTCGAGCAGCTCTCGGGGCGGTTCCGGGTGAAGAACCCGACGCTCCAGCGCCTGCACGCCGAGGTGCGAGCGGTGGCGCGCCGTATCGGTCGTGTCCGCTACGAGCACGTGCGCCGGGAGCGGAACACCGAGGCCGACCGTCTCGCGAACGAAGGCGTCGATGCCTGGCTCGCCGCCGGCGGGGTCATCCCGTCGTCCGGCCCCCATCGGCCGTCGTTGTGGGAGCCGGAGGAGGAGCGACCGTGACGAGGTCGCCGAGCGGGAAGTCGACGCGGAACGTGCGGCGGCCCTCCCGGAACGTGAGCACCAACACGCGGCCATCCGCGGTGTCCTGCTCCGGGTAGCTGATCAGGCTCTCGCTGCCGGTGCCCGCGGGTACCCGCAGGAGCCCTGCGGCCGGCACGCCTTCGACGCGATCGAAGCCGCCGCCCGGGCGACGGACGTAGAGGCCGGTCGCCCGCGCATCGAGCGCGAGGTCGCCGCGGGTCCGGTTCTCGACGACCACGTTGAACTGCCAGTTCGGCGTGAACGTGAAGAGCGAGTCCAGCCGGACGGCGACATCCCCGTCGGTGCGGACCTCGTCGTGGAAGAGCTGGATGCCGTCGGACATCGGCACACCGTCGCGGGTAACGTCGACCACCCGCCAGTCACCCGGCCGAGCGCTCACGAGCGTGACTCGGCCGTCGAGGCTCCGTGCCCGGCCGAACGCGGTGGCGCCGGTCGGCGAGAACGTGAAGTTCACCGTCGCGCCGAGGTCGACCTCGGCGCCGGTCGCACGGTCGATCGGCGTGGTCCCGATGAACGCGACGTCGCGGACCTCGGCCCGCCCCTCGATCCGCCCGGGGAACTGAGCGTCCTGGACCCCGAGCCAGGCGACCCAGCGCCCGAGCTCGTCACCCGCCACGAGGTCGGCGAGGCGAGCTCCGCCGTCGAGCGGTGACGATGCGTAGGCATCGACGAACGCGAGCACGGTCCGCCGGGCGGACGCGCTCGCGAGCGCCGGAGCGGTCGGTACCTGTTCCCGGGCGATCGGCGCCCTCGGGCCCGAGAGCTCCGGCGCGCAGGCCGCCGCGACGACGGCCAGCGTGAAGAGCAGGGGGACGAGCCGGCGCATGGAGGCCGATGATACGCGCGAGCCCGTGCCTATACTCGGTGCGGAGGAGCCGGCCGGGCGGTCGCGGTCGGCCTTCGGGCCGGTCGAGGAAAGTCCGGGCTCCGCAGGGCAGGGTGCTGGGTGATCCCCAGGCGGGGGCGACCTCGCGAAGGCGCCACAGAGAACAGACCGCCGCGTGAGCGGTAAGGGTGAAACGGTGAGGTAAGAGCTCACCAGCGGACCGGGCGACCGGTCCGGCTCGGCAAGCCCCACCCGGAGCAAGGCCAAGCAGGGAGCGCTCGGCGCAGGGCTCGGCAGCGATGTCGGTGCCCCGCCGGACAGGACGGCCCGTCCGAGCTCCCGGGTAGGCCGCACGAGCCGCATCCCCTCGGGGACGCGCCGGAGCGCCGCAGGGCGCTCAGAGAGATGGCCGCCACCGGCCCGCGAGGGCCGGGACAGAACCCGGCTTACAGGCCGGCTCCTCCGACCTCCGCGCTCCTCGACCCGCTCGCGGTCGAGCCCGCGAACGCGCTCGACTCGAGCGCCCGGCGCAGCTGCTTGCCGGCGTGGTAGCTCGAGCGCACGAGCGGTCCGGCCTCGACGTGCGCGATGCCGAAGGTCTCGCCCGCGAGCGCGTGCTCGGCGAACTCCTCCGGCGTCACCCAGCGGTCGACCGGCAGGTGGAGCTTCGTGGGCTGCAGGTACTGGCCGATCGTCACGATGTCGCAGCCGGCGTCGGCCAGGTCGCGCAGCGCCTCGGCGACGTCCTCGGGCCGCTCGCCCATGCCGACGATGACGTTCGACTTCGTGACCTGGCCGGGCCGGTGGCGCTTGGCGAACCGCAGCACCTCCAGCGACCGGTCGTAGCCGAACGCCGGGCGGATCCGGGCGTGGAGCCGTCGCACGGTCTCGAGGTTGTGCGCGAAGACCTCGGGCTCGGCGTCGAGCACCGTGGCGATGTCGCGCTCGCCGCCGCCGAAGTCGCTCGGCAGCACCTCGACACCGCAGCCGGGGACGGCGTCTCGGATCGCGCGGATCGCCGCCGCCCAGATCCGGGCGCCGCCGTCGGGTAGGTCGTCCCGCGCGACGCCGGTCAGCACGACGTAGCGGAGTCCCATGGCTCGAACGGCCTCGGCGATCCGCCCAGGCTCGTCCTCGTCGACGGGGGCGGGCTTCGCGGTCATCACGTCGCAGAAGCCGCATCGGCGGGTGCACCGGTCGCCGAGGATGAGGAAGGTGGCCTCGCGCTCCTCCCAGCACTCACCGATGTTCGGGCACATCGCCTCCTCGCAGACCGTGTGGAGGCGCTGCTCGCGGACGATGCCCTGGACGTCGCGATAGTTGGGGCCGGCCTGGAGCCGGACCTTCAGCCAGGGGGGCTTGCGGCCGTCGGACGCGGACGCGGGGACCCCGCCCGCGCTCACGATCGGCAGGTGGAGGCGCCGGCCGTGCGGGTTGTGGTCGCGGACCTGCATCCCGGCCAGTCTATCGGCGCTCGAGCGTTAGCCGGTCTCGGAGACCGGGACGGGAGGATGGGCGGTCGGGTGCTCGGCGACCGGCATCATCGGCAGGAACACCCGGAACGACGCGCCGCCCCCATCGCGATCCTGCACCCAGGCGCGGCCGCCGTGCAGTTCGGCGAACATCGCGACGAGCGAGAGACCGATCCCGGTGCCGGGGGAGTGAGGCGAGGTGGTCGGGCCCTGACGGAAGGGCTCGAAGATCGCGTCCTGGAGGTCTTTCGGCACGCCGGGGCCGTCGTCCTCCACCGCGATGACCGCGCCGTCGGGCTCCTCCCACACGCGGACCCAGATGCCGGTGTCGGGACCGGTATGCCGAGCCGCGTTCGCGAGCAGGTTCTCCACGATCCGCTCGACCTTCGCGGGGTCGACCTCGATCGTGACCGGATCGGCCTCGACGAGGATCGGCCGCTCGCCCAGCAGATCGAGACTCTCGACCGTCCGCCGCACCAGAGCGCCGACGTCGGTCGCCCGGTAGTTCGGCGTCACGATGCCCCGGTTCAGGCGGTCGATGTCCAGGAGGTCCTTCAGCAGCCGGTCGAGCTTGCGGGCGTTGGTCGCGAGCCGCCCGAGCAGGTCGGCTTGGTCCTCCTCGGGCAGCCGGGTCTGTTCGAGCGTGAGCGACAGGCCGAGGATCGACGTGAGCGGACTGCGGAGCTCGTGCGAGACCGCGGCGAGGAAGGTGTTCTTCATGTCGTCGAGCGCACGGAGGCGCTCCGCCGCATCGCGTTCGCGCCGCTCGCTCTGCTGGAGCGCCTGCTCGGCGAGCTTGCGCTCGGTCACGTCGTAGAGGACGCCCTGGAGGAACAGCGGTTCCCCCCGCTCGTCGACGACGAAGGTCGTCTCGTCGTGCACCCAGACATCACGGCCGTCCGGCGTGTGCACGAGGTACTCACCGACCCACGAGCGGCCATCCGAGATGGCGTGCAGGTACGAGCGCCGGAGCTCGTCTCGCGAATCCTCGTCCGCCATCTCGAGCCACAGGTCCGGGTCCGCGAGGTAGGCCTCGGGCGTGACGCCCAAGATGTCCACGACCTGCGGGCTCACGTAGATCGAGGTCATGCTCCCGTCGGGCCTGTCCACGTAGATCGCCGCCGGGACGTGCTCGACGATCGCGCGGTACTTGGCCTCGGTCTCACGCAGCTGCTCCTGGGCCTCCTTGAGCGCCGTGATGTCCGACATCAGCCCCTGCGACAGGGCCGGCGCGCCGTGCTCGTCCCGCACGACCGTCGCTTGGTCGCGGACCCATCGCCATGTCCCGTCTCCCGCGCGGAACCGGTACTCGAGGTCGAGGGGCGTCCCCGCGACGTTGTGCGTCCGCACCGCCTCGAGGCTCCGCTCGCGATCGTCGGGATGCAGGTTGCGCGCCCACAGACCCGCGCCGCTCGACCAGTCCTCGACCGTGTAGCCGAAGAGACTCTCGATCTGAGGGCTCACGTACAGCGTCGTGAGCGCGTCGTCGACCCGATCGATGTAGATGACCGCCGAGATCGTCTCGACGAGCGTGCGGTACCGCTCCTGCGCGACTCGGACCTGCTCCTCGGCTTCCTTGCGAGCCGTGATGTCGAAACGGACGCCCTGCCAATACAGCGGACGGCCCTCGTCGCTGCGCACGAGGACGGCCGTATCCCGAACCCAGATGATCCCGCCGTCCTTGCGGACCTGGCGGTACTCGAGGTCGAAGGGCTCGCCGGTCGCGTCGGTCCGCTCGTCCTCCGCCAGGACCTGCTCGCGATCCTCAGGATGGATCGACGCGATCCACGTGTCGTGGGTGAACTCGCGCTCCTCCGGCGAGTACCCGAGCAGCGGGTAGATCTGCGGGCTGACGTAGGTCACGGCCCCGCTCGGCTGGGGCTCGTGGACGTAGGTGACGGCGGGCATCTGCTCGACGAGCGTGCGGTACCGCTCCTGCGCGACTCGGACCTGCTCCTCGGCTTCCTTGCGAGCCGTGATGTCGAAACGGAC
>JBLNAW010000313.1:0-2847 GCA_050259555.1 Solirubrobacterales bacterium | reverse complement strand
GGCCCTTGTTCCGAGATCTTCGTGGACCGCGGGCCGAGGTTCGGGTCCGAGGGCGGCCCGGAGGTCGACGAGGACCGGTACATGGAGATCTGGAACCACGTCTTCATGCAGGAGGAGGTCGACGACCACGCGAACATCCTGGGGGAGCTTCCGGCGAAGAATATCGACACGGGCTCGAGCGTCGAGCGCGTGGCGGTCGTGCTGCAGGACGTCGCCGACGTGTTCGAGACCGACCTGTTCGTCCCACTCATCGAGGTCGCCGAGTCGCTCTCGGGCAAGCGGCACGGGGACGACCCTCGCACCGACGTCTCGCTCAAGGTGATCGCCGAGCACGGCCGGGCGACGACCTTCCTCGTCGCGGACGGCGTCCTGCCCTCGAACGAGGGGCGTGGATACGTCCTGCGGCGCATGCTGCGGCGCGTCGTGAGCCACGCGCGTCGGATCGGTATCGAGCGCGAGGTCATGCCCAGCCTCGTCGAGCGCAGCGTCGAGCTCTTCGGCGACGCCTACCCGGAGCTCGTGGAGAACCGCTCGTACGTGGAGCAGGTCACGGCGTCCGAGGAGGAGCGCTTCGCGAGCACGCTCCGGCAGGGGATGACGCTGTTCGAGACCGAGGTCGAGGGGGCGAAACGCACCGGCACGCTGCCCGGCGACGTCGTCTTCAAGCTGCACGACACGTTCGGCTTCCCGAAGGAGCTCACGCGCGAGCTCGTCGAGGACGCCGGACTGTCGCTCGACGACGAGCGTTTCGAGACCCTGATGGCCGAGCAGCGAGACCGCGCGAAGAAGGCGGCGAAGAAGGGACGGCTCGGGGCCGACCTCGTGGAGGTCGCCGCGTCGGCCGGTCGATCGGAGTTCGTCGGGTACGGCGTGCTCGAGACCGACGCCCGGATCCTCGCGCTCCTGTCCGACGCAGGTCGCGCCGAGATCGCGGGCGAGGGGCAGGACGTGCGGGTGGTGCTCGACCGGACGCCGTTCTACGCGGAATCCGGCGGGCAGATCGGGGACCACGGGTACCTGCGGACCCCGGCGGGCGTGGTGCGCGTGGTCGACACGCAGCTCGGCCCCGGGGAGACGATCGTTCACACGGGCATCGTGCAGTCGGGCGAGGTGCGCGAGGGCGGGGAGGTCCACGCGGAGGTCGACGAGGTCCGGCGCGAGGCGACCGCGCGCGCCCACACCGCGACCCACGTCGTGCACTGGACCCTGAAACACGTGCTCGGCGATCACGCGCGCCAGGCGGGTTCGCTCGTCGCGCCGGGGCGCCTGCGGTTCGACTTCCCGCATCACGCGGCCGTCCCGCGCGACGTGCTCGAGCAGGCCGAGGAGCTGGCGAACCGACGCCTGGCCGAGGACCAGCCGGTGAAGATCTACGAGACGACGTTCGACGAGGCGAAGAACCAGGGCGCGATCGCGCTCTTCGGCGAGAAGTACGGCGAGTTCGTCCGCGTCGTCGAGGTCGGCGACTACTCGATCGAGCTCTGCGGCGGAACCCACGTCGCGAGGACCGGCAACGTGGCGCTCGTGCGGATCCTCGGTGAGTCGAGCATCGGCGCGGGTATGCGCCGCGTCGAGGCCCTCGTCGGGCCCGACGCCCTGAAGGAGGTCAACCTCGAGCGCGACCTCTTGCGCGCGGTCGTCGACGCGCTCGGCGCCGGCGACCCGCAGGCCGCGCCGGATCGCGCCCGCCAGCTCATCGAGCAGGTGAAGCGCCTCGAGAGCGAGCTCGGGAAGATCCGCAAGGGCGACGTCAGGGCTCGGGTGGACGAGATCGCCGGCACGGCGACCGCGGTCGGCGGCGCGCGACTGGTCGTCGAGCTCACCCCGATGGGCGCCGACGCGCTCCGGGAGCTCGCGCAGGGCGTCGTCGGCAAGCTCGAGAACGAGCGCGGAGCGGCGGTCGTGCTCGGCAGCGACGCCGAGGGCAAGGCGCTCGTCGTCGCCGCGTGCAGCAAGAACCTCGTCGCTCGGGGCGTCACCGCGCCGATGCTCCTCGAGCCCGCCGCGAGGGCGATCGGCGGCGGCGCGGGCGGCAAGCCGATCCTGGGGTTCGCCGGGGGGCCCAGGGGTGACGCCGTGGGGGATGCGCTCGGCGGGATCCCCGCCCGGCTGGAGGAGCTCCTGCGGGCCGGTGGATGACGGCGGCAGGGTCCTCGGGCTCGATCTCGGGGACGTGCGGATCGGCGTCGCGATCTCGGACGAACGACGTCGGCTCGCGGTCCCGCTCGGCACGGTCCACACGGGGGCGCCGGCCGACCTGAAGGCCATCGCATCGCTCGTCCGCGAGCACGGGGTCACGCTCGTCGTGGTCGGCCACCCGCTGCTGCTCTCGGGTGAGGCGGGGGTGCGAGCCCGTCACGCCGAGGCTTTCGCCGAGGCCCTGCGCGGGTTCCTCGGCATGGACGTAGTGCTGCACGACGAGCGGTTGACCACGGTCGAGGCGGACCGCGCGCTCCGGGAGGCCGGCGCCGGCGGGAGGCGACGGCGGCGGGTCGTGGACCGGTCGGCCGCGACCATCCTGCTCCAGGCCTACCTCGACGGGTTGTCCCGAGCGTGAACACCCGGGGCTGAGGCGCCGGGTATGCTCGTTGCCCGGATGTCGGTGACCGCCCCGGAAGCACCCGCAGAGCAACTGCCCGGCCGCCATCGGCGGGCGCGCGTGCCGTGGGCGATCATCGTCGCCCTCCTGGTACTCGCGCTGATCGCCGGAGGTGCCTTCGCCGGGCTCCGCTACTACACGTGGTGCAAGGAGGCCGCCGGGCCCACGACCCCCGTCACGTTCACCGTTCCGCCGGGCGCGAGCGGATCCCAGGTCGTGAGCGATCTCCACGAAGCCGGCGTGATCCG
>JBLNAW010000312.1:0-5527 GCA_050259555.1 Solirubrobacterales bacterium | reverse complement strand
CTTGGTGCTGGTGGGGCCAACGTGGTTGCTGATGGCGTTGGCGGCGCCATATTTGCATGGTTCGACGGCCGCAACCACCCCATGGAAGGGGAACAGTATTATTCCTCGCAGTATGACATCTATGCCACCCGCATGAATGCTGCCGGCGAGCAAATCTGGACCGCAGGGGGATGCTCTCGGGCAACCATGCCGAGATCGAGCGCTGGCGCCGGGCGGCCGCGCTCGCGAAGACCCGTCGGAACCGCCCCGACCTGCTCGAAGAGCCACCCGAGGGCGGCTAGCCGCGGGGCGCGTCTGCTATCGTTCCTCGTCCCGCCATGAAGAACACCGACCTCATCGACAAGGCGTACCTGCGCGCCGACATCCCGGACTTCCGACCCGGCGACACCGTGAAGGTGCACGTCCGCGTGGTCGAGGCCGGTCGCGAGCGCGTCCAGGTGTTCCAGGGCGTCGTGATCCGTCGGCAGGGCGGGGGGCTCCAGGAGACCTTCACCGTCCGCAAGATCTCGTTCGGCGTCGGCGTCGAGCGCACCTTCCCGATGCACTCGCCGTCGATCGCGAAGCTCGAGATCGTCTCGCGCGGGCACGTGCGGCGGGCCAAGCTCTACTACCTCCGCGAGCTGCGCGGGAAGAAGGCTCGCATCAAGGAGCGGCGGATCGAGGGCGAGGACCTCGCGGCGGTGAATGCCGCGGCCGTCGCCGCGGGCCTGGCAGCCGAGGAGGCCGAGCTCGAGGAGCCCGTCGACGAGGAGCTCGAGGCCGAGACGTCCGAGGAGGAGCTCGAGGCCGAGACTCCGGTCGATGGAGAGGCGGACGCCGAGGCCGAGGCGCCGGCCGACGACGAACCGGCCCAAGGCTAGACGTGCAACGGCCGACCGGCTCGGACGAGCCGGCCGAGGCGACCGCCCCGACCCCTCCGACGTCCTCCACCCAGCCGCCCGCGTCTCCGGGCTCGGCCGACTCCTTCGCCGCGGCCCCGAAGCCACAGAACGGTGACCGCGACACCGGTGCGCTCGCGTTCCTGCGCGAGCTGCCGGTCCTGATCGTCATCGCGTTCGCGCTCGCGATCATCCTCAAGACCTTCGTGATCCAGGCGTTCTTCATCCCCTCAGGGTCGATGGAGCCGACGCTCATGCCGGGCGATCGGGTGCTCGTCATGAAAGCGTTCGATTCGCCTCAGCGCGGCGACATCATCGTGTTCGAGGACCCGCACCCCGGTCATCAGCCCGATCGAGGGATCGTCGGCGGGTTCCTCCACTGGCTCTCGGAAGGGCTCGGGTTCGCTCGACCGGTGGACGAGGACTTCATCAAGCGCGTGATCGGGCTGCCGGGGGAGACCGTCGAGCTCCGCAACGGCAAGCTGTACATCGACGGCCGACTCACCGATGAGCCGTACCTGAGCGGACGCGTGGACAAACGCGACTACGGACCGATCACCGTGCCGCCCGACAGCTTGTTCGTGCTCGGCGACAACCGGCTGAACTCGAACGACTCGAGGTACGGGCTCGGCTTCATCCCGAGGGATAAGGTGATCGGGGAGGCGTTCGTCGTCATCTGGCCGCCTTCACGGATCGGGTGGTTGCGCTAACGGTCGACCTGGGGCGGTACGAGCGGGGCCTGCGGGAGCAGGGCTTCTCGCGCATCGCCGGGGTCGACGAGGCCGGTCGCGGTGCCCTGGCCGGGCCGCTCGTCGCCGCGGCGGTGATCCTGCCCGAGGACTTCGACCTCGACGGCATCGCCGACTCGAAGGTGCTCTCGGCGCCTGCGCGCGAGGAGGGCTACGCGCGGATCGTCCGGGAAGCCGTCGCATGGACCGTGTGCCGATGCACGCCGACGCGGATCGACCGCCGAGGGCTCCACAAGATGAACCTGTGGCTGCTCCGACGCTGCGTGACCACGCTCCCCGTCGAGCCCGACTACGTGCTCACCGACGGGTTCCCGGTCCGGCGCCTGCCCATGCCCAACCTGTCGATCAAGAAGGGCGACGCGGTGACGGCCTCGGTCGCGGCGGCCTCGATCGTCGCGAAGGTCACGCGCGACCACATGATGGACCGGTACCATCGTCGCTTCCCCGCGTACGGGTTCGACCACAACCGGGGGTACGGGACGCAGGAGCATCGCGACGCGATCCGCGAGCACGGGCCGTCGCCGATCCACCGGTACTCGTTCAAGGGTCTGGCCACGGGGTTCTACGACGCGAACGACGAGGGGGGCGCATGAACCACGAGGACGACATCGAGCGGTTCGAGGAAGAGCGTGAGCTCGAGCTCTACCGCGAGTACCGCGACGTCCTGCCGATGTTCACCTACGTCGTCGAGACCGAGCGCCGCTTCTACCTCGCGAACGAGGTGCAGATCCACGAGAGATCCGACGGCTGGCTCGAGGTCGAGCTCGGCGACGCGTGGGTGTGGGACATGTTCCGCCCTGCGCGGTTCGTCTCGAGCGTCCGCGTGATGACCCGCCGAGACGTGAACGTCGAAGAGCTCCGCAAGGACGACAGCCTGCAGCTCCCCGAGTAGCGCTTCGGGGTGTCGGTGGCCCCGGCTAGGGTCGCGACGTGATGAACCTGGACGCACGACCGGCGCGGGGCCGAGCCGGCGAAGATGCCGCCCTCCAGGCGTACGTCCGCCGCGGGTTCCGACCCATCGCGCGGAACTGGCGGTGTCCGCTCGGCGAGCTCGATCTCGTCCTCGAGCGCCGAGGACTGCTGGTGTTCTGCGAGGTGAAGGCCCGGTCGGGATCGGCCTTCGGCGGCGGGTACGAGGCGGTCACGTGGTCCAAGCGCCGGAAGCTTCGGCAGCTCGCCGAGGTGTTCCTCGCGTCCGAGCGTCCCCCGCAGGCCGCGATCCGCTTCGACGTCGCGAGCGTGTGGCTCGGACCGGACGGTGCCGACGTCGAGGTCTTCGAAGACGCCTTCTGAGGGTGCGAGGCTCGGGCCCGCCTATCATCCGGCGATGGGGGTGTCCGGATGAGCCTCGCGATGGTCCTCGCGATCGGGATGGCGCTCGCGTTCGCGCTCACGAACGGTTTCCACGACGCCGCCAACGCGATCGCCACGCTCGTCGCGACCCGCGTGGCTCGTCCGCTGCCGGCGGTCGTGTTGGCTGCGGTCTGCAACCTGCTCGGGCCGCTCGTCTTCGGCGCGGCGGTCGCCGACACCGTCGCCACGATCGTGCTGCCGCCGCCGGCCGAGGTCGTCCCCGTGGTCGGCGCGGGGCTCACCGGGGCGGTGGTCTGGAACCTCGTGACGTGGCGGCGTGGTCTTCCCTCGAGCTCGAGCCACGCCCTCGTGGGTGGGCTCGTGGGGGCAGCGCTCGTGGCCGCGGGGGGCGATGCCGTGCACTGGGGAGGGTTCGACGGGTGGCGACCGGTCGGCGTGCTCGGCGTGCTCGTCGTGCTCGCGGTCTCCCCGTTGGTCGGCTTCGGCTCGGCGGCGGTGCTCGAGGCGGGAGCGCGGCGCGGGGTTCGACGCGCCTCGACGGCGTTCGCCGTTCCGGTGAGACGAACACAGTGGGCGACCTCGGCGTGGCTGTCGTTCTCACACGGCGCGAACGACGCGCAGAAGTCGGTCGGCATCGTGGCGGCGCTCCTGCTCGCGAACGGCACCACGCGGAGCCTCCATGCGCCGCTCTGGGTGAAGGTGGCCTGCGCGATCGCCCTGACCGTCGGCACCGCGCTCGGTGGATGGTCGATCGTCCGGACGATCGGCCGGCGGATCGTCCTGCTGCGCCCGCTCGACGGGCTGGTCAGTCAGACGAGCTCGGCGGCGGTGATCCTCGGCTCCTCGCTGCTCGGCGCGCCGGTCAGCACGACGCAGGTCGTGTCATCCTCCGTCGTGGGGACGGGGGTCGGCCAGGGGCGGACGCGGCGGATCCGGTGGCAGGTCGTGCGCGGCATCGCGCTCGCATGGCTGACGACGCTCCCGGCCGCCGCGGTGCTCGCGGTGGCGGTGCTCCCCGTCTGGAGGTGGCTCGCGTGAAGAGGCGATCGTGGTTCCTCCCGGAGTCGGCGGACGTGCTCGGCATGTTGCGCGAGCAGGCCCGCGTGACGATCGACGGCGTCGCGGCGCTCGTCGCCTGGGCGGCCGGCGATCCGGCCGGGGCCGACGGCGTGCGCGCCTGCGAGCACCGAGCCGACGACCGCAAGCGCGAGCTCCGCAAGGCCCTCACCGAGGCCTACACGACGCCGATCGACGCCGAGGACATCTACACGATGTCGGTGCGTCTCGACGGCGTGATGAACGGTGTGAAGGATGCGGTGCGCGAGTCCGAGGTCATGGCGATCGCTCCCGACGAACACGTCCTCGCGATGGCGTCGCTCCTCGCCGACGGCGTCCGGCACCTCGCGGACGCGTTCGCCGGGCTCGACGGCGACAACCATCCGAACGGTTCAGGACGCGCGGCGACCGAGGCGGCCGACGCGGCCGTCCGCAGCCAGCGACAGCTCGAGCGCGTGTACCGCAGCGCGTCCTCGGCACTGCTCGAGATCGACGACCTGCGTGAGGTGATGGGCAAGCGCGAGCTCTATCGGCGCTTCTCGCGCGTGAGCGAGGATCTCGTCGAGGTCGCCGAGCGCGTGTGGTACGCGACGTTCAAGGAAGGGTGAGTGTCGGTACCTCGCGCTAGCGTCCGGCGATCGTGTACGGGCGGGTCACCGGCGTCACCGTGGTCGGCGTTCGCGGCTACGTCGTGGCCGTCGAGGCGCACATCGGCCGGGGCCTCCCCTCGCTCACGCTGACCGGTCTGCCCGGCGCCCCCGTGCAGGACGCGCGGGATCGCATCCGTCCCGCCGTCGAGAGCGCCGGCCTCGAGTGGCCGTTGCGGCGCGTCGTCGTGAACCTGTCGCCGGGGAACCTGCGGAAGGAGGGCGCCGGCCTCGATCTGCCGGTCGCGATGGGCGTGCTCGCGGCCTCGGCACAGGTCCCTGCCGAGCGCCTGAACGGGTTCGCCTTCACCGGCGAGCTGTCGCTGAAGGGGACGCTCGTGTCCACACCCGGGGTGCTCTCCGTGGCGATGGCCGCGGCTCGGGCCGGCCTCGAGGGCCTCGTGGTGCCGATCGACAACGCGTCGGAGGCCGCCCTCGTCCAGGGGTTACGCGTCATCCCGGCGCCCTCCCTCGCCGAGGTCGTCGGGTTCTTCCGGGGGACGTGGTCGCCGCCGGGGAGACCGGCCGAGACCCGGAGCGACCTCGGTCCCGGTCACGACGTCGACTTCTCGGAGGTGCGCGGACAGGCGCAGGCCCGTCGAGCGCTCGAGGTCGCGGCGGCGGGCGGGCACAACGTCCTGCTGGTCGGCTCGCCGGGCGCGGGCAAGACGATGCTCGCGCGGCGCCTCGCCACGATCCTGCCCGCGATGACGCGGCAGGAGGCGCTCGAGGTCACGCAGCTGCACTCGGTCGCCGGTCTGCTCGACGGCGGCGGGCTCCTGCGCGAGCGCCCGTTCCGCTCGCCGCACCACTCGGTCTCGCTCCCGGCCCTCCTCGGCGGCGGCTCGGCGTTCCTGCGGCCGGGCGAGGTGAGCCTCGCGCA
>JBLNAW010000311.1:0-2761 GCA_050259555.1 Solirubrobacterales bacterium | reverse complement strand
GCCGCGCTGCCGGCGGGGGCGACGGCGCAGTGGCCGCCCCCGCCGGGCGCGCGTTCCCTACTGCTCCACCCAGTCGAAGGTGCGGGTGACGGCCTTCTTCCACTCCGCGTACTCGCCCTCGACCTTGTCCTTGGCCATCTTGGGGGCCCACTCCTTGTCCTTGCCCCAGTTGGCCCGCAGATCCTCGACTTCCTTCCAGAACCCGACCGCGAGGCCGGCGGCGTAGGCGGCACCGAGCGCGGTCGTCTCCGCGACCGTCGGCCGGACCACCGGAACGCCCAGGACGTCAGCCTGGAACTGCATGAGGAGCTCGTTGTAGACCATGCCGCCGTCGACCTTGAGGGCCGTCAGCGCGACGCCGGAGTCGGCGTTCATCGCGTCGAGCACCTCTCGGGTCTGCCATGCCGTTGCCTCGAGGGTCGCCCGAGCGATGTGCCCCTTGGTGACGTACCGGGTCATGCCCGCGATCACACCGCGAGCGTCGTTCTTCCAGTACGGGGCGAACAGGCCCGAGAACGCCGGGACGAAGTAGATCCCGCCGTTGTCCTCGACCGAGGCCGCGAGGGCCTCGATGTCCGAGGACTTCTCGATCATCCCGAGGTTGTCGCGCAGCCACTGCACGAGCGCGCCCGTGATGGCGATCGAGCCCTCCAGGCAGTACACGGCGGGCTGGTCGCCGATCTTGTAGCCGAGCGTCGTGAGCAGGCCACTCTTCGACTGCACGGGCGAGGTGCCCGTGTTCAGCAGCATGAAGCAGCCGGTTCCATACGTGTTCTTGGCCTCACCGGTCGAGAAGCACGTCTGGCCGAACAGCGCCGCCTGCTGGTCACCGAGGTCACCAGCGACCGGCACGCCGGCGAGGTCGCCGACGGCGGGACCGTACACGTCGGACGAGGGACGGACGGCGGGCAGCATCGCCCGAGGGATCCCCATGAGCGCGAGGATCTCGTCGTCCCAGTCCAGCGTCTCCAGGTTCATGAGCATCGTCCGGCTGGCGTTCGACACGTCGGTGACATGCACACCACCATCGGGGCCACCCGTGAGGTTCCAGATGCACCACGTGTCGATGTTGCCGAACAGGATCTCGCCCTTCTCGGCCCTGGCCCGTGCCCCGTCGACGTTGTCGAGGATCCACTTGACCTTCGGTCCCGAGAAGTAGGTCGCGAGCGGCAGGCCGGTCTTCGGGCGAAGCCGGTCCTGGCCCCCGTCCTTCGCGAGCTCGTTGCAGATCTGGTCCGTTCGGGTGTCCTGCCACACGATCGCGTTGTGGATCGGCTTGCCGGTGGCCTTGTCCCACACCACGGTGGTCTCGCGCTGGTTCGTGATGCCCACGGCGGCGAGATCGCTCGCCGAGAGCTTCGTGTTGGCCAGCGCGCCCTTGATGACCTCCTGGCTCCGTGTCCAGATCTCGTTCGCGTCGTGCTCCACCCAACCCGGCTTGGGGTAGATCTGCTCGTGCTCCTTCTGGTCGATCCCGACCACCTTGCCCGCGTGGTCGAAGATCATGAACCGGGTGCTGGTGGTGCCCTGGTCCAGGGCGCCTACGTAATCAGCCATCTGTCCTCCTTCTCCGGTCGGGGACTCAACCGCCGGCCCAGGTGTCGGCCGCCGCCTTCAACAGCAGGAACGACGACGTGGCACCCGGGTCTTGGTGGCCGGCGCTGCGTTCGCCGAGGTAGCTCGCCCGACCCTTCCGAGCCACCCATGGGATGGTCGCCTTCATGCCCTCCTCCGCGGCGGCGGCCGAGCGCTGGAGCGCACCCGCGAACGACTCACCCTCGTCGAGCGCCTGCCGGAACGCATCGCGCGCCGGGATCAGGGCGTCGACCATGGTCTTGTCGCCGGGTTCGGCCTTGCCACGCATCTGCACGCCCTCGACGCCCTTCTCGAGCGCGAGGGCCCAGTCGGCGCCTTCCAGCTCCGCCTTGCCTGCGGTCGCCACGCCGATCTGGAGGAACAACGTCCCGTAGAGCGGACCGCCGGCGCCGCCGACGGTCGATACCAGCGTCATCCCCACGGTCTTCATCAGGTTGCCGATGTCGCCGTTCGGGATGGCGTCGAGCTTGCCCGCCACGGCCTGGAACCCTCGGTTCATGTTGATGCCGTGGTCCGCGTCCCCGATCGCCGAGTCGAGCTGGGTGAGGTATTCCTTGTTCTCCGCGATGACGCCGGCGAACGTCCGCACCCAGCGGACCGCGTCCTCGTAGGACACGCTCACACTCCACCCCCTCGTCGAGGGATCCCACCCCCGCGGCTCGCGCGGGGGTGGGATCGCACCCGTAGTCGGTCAGACCCCCCAGCGCATGCCGGCGGTCTTGACCGGCGCGTCCCAGAGCTTGGTGAGGTCGTCGTCCAGCTTCAGGAGCGTGATCGAGAACCCCTGCATCTCGAGCGAGGTGATGTAGTTCCCGATCAGGTTCCGGGCGATCTGGACTCCCCGCCCCTTGAGGAACTTGTTCAGCTCGTTGAAGACGACGTAGAGCTCGATCAGCGGTGTGCCGCCCATGCCGTTCACGAAGGCGAGCACCTTGTCGCCCGACGCGTACGGGAGGTCCTCGACGACGGCCGTGGCCATCATCTCGACGATCTCCGCGACGGGCTTCATCTTCATCCGCTCTCGGCCCGGCTCTCCGTGGATGCCGATGCCGATCTCCATCTCGTCGTCGCCGAGCTCGAACGTCGGCTTGCCCGCCGCAGGGACGGTGCAGGAGGTGAGCGCCATACCCATGGAACGCCCGTTCTCGTTCACCTTCCGAGCCAC
>JBLNAW010000310.1:0-4419 GCA_050259555.1 Solirubrobacterales bacterium | reverse complement strand
ACGTCGACGCACTCTCGGCAGCGGGACGCGCGCAGGCCGAGGACGTTGGCCGAACGCTCGCCGGCGGCTACGCCGTGGTGTTCGTCTCCCCCGCCCAGCGGGCGGCCGAGACGGTCGCGTGGTTCCTGCGCGGCCTCGGAGCTCCGTTGCCGCCGCACGGTGTGATCCCCGGACTCGCGGGCGACGGGACGGACCGCTCGCCGCTCGCCATGGCCGGTGTGTTCGCCGCGCTCCTCGACGCCGTGCCCGAGGGCAGCCGGGGCCTCGCCGTCAGCCACACCCCCCTCATCGAGCGTGCGGTGCTCGGGATCGTCGCCGAGGAGATCGAGCCGCTCCGCGAGTGCGAAGGGGTCCTCCTCTCGAAGGAGAGCGACGAACAGCCGATCCGTGTGACGGAGCTCCGGCGCTAGCCGCCGATGGACATCTCGACCCCGATCTCGGCGTTCGGTCTCGGCGTCGCGCTCGGCAGCTCGCCGGGACCCGTGCAGTTGCTGCTCTTCTCGGAGGCCTCGCGAGGCGGCGTCGGTCGCGGGCTCCGCGCGATGGCGGGTGCCAACGCGACGTTCGGGGCGATGATGCTGCTCCTCGCGGCGGGGCTCTCTTCGCTCGAGCCGGGACCCACCTTCCTCCGGATCGTGAAGGTCGTGGGCGGCGGGTTCCTCGTCTTCCTGGCGCTCGATGCCGTGCGCGAGAGCCGGCGGCCCGAGGTGACCGAGGGGCCTCGACCAGGCCTGCACCCGACCGCTCGTGGGATCGTCGCCGTGCTCCTGAACCCCGGCGTCTACGTGTTCCTCGCGACCACGGGAACCGCGGTCGCGGCGGCTGCCGCGGAGGAGGGTGGACGCGGTCTCGCCGTCGCGACCGCCCTCGCGCTGCTCGTGGGCGTCTCGGTGACGGACTCGGCGATGGTCCTGCTGGGAGCCGGCGCCCACCGGGTGAGCGACCGGCTCCTCCGCATCGTCGGCGACGTGCTCGCCGTCGGGCTCGGTGCGCTCGGCGTCTGGCTCGTGGTGCAGGGTCTGACGGGTTGACGCCGGAACGCGTCAGAACATGAACGGGCACCATGGCGCGGGATCCCACGCGAACATCGCGTCGACCTCCGCGAGGGCGCCCCGACGGAGCTCTCGCACCTGCAGCCCCCGGGCGGATTGGCGGAACGTCGTGCCGCCGAGGTACGCGGCGCCGAGCACGTTGACGCTCGCCGCGAGGTCGGGGTCGGTGTCGGTGCGCGTGCACGACCCACGCCCTCCCGAGACCTCGAGCCGGTATCGGCCGTCGTTCCACGGGCAGAACCGGTCGTCGACCTCGATCACCACCTCCCCATCAGCGGTGTACGCCCGCGCGTCGAGGGCGGCGGGGATGTCCAGCAGACGGAGCCACAGGCCATCCCGGACACCCAGCCGGAGCGCACGGGGCTCCGCCAGCAGGTGGAGCAGGGGTTCGTCGACGGGACGGTTCCATGACGTGACCCTCGCCACGAGATCCACGTCGAGGACCGCGCGCCAGATCTCCGCATATGCCTGCGGCGTGATCGCCTGCAGGTCGTGAACCTCGAGCTTGTAGCTGGGGATGCCGTCCGGCCACTCCTGGCGGACGCGGTACCACGCGTACGCGTCGTCGATGCCGTCGGTCCGGTGGACCAGGAAGAAGGGCTCGACCCGGTCGGCCGGATCGTGGTGGTCCCCCAGCCGGTACTCGACCCACCGGGGGTCGGTCTCGGGGGCGCCGGGACGCGCGGCACGGCTGGCGGCCGAGACCGCGACGATCGCATCGAGGGCGTCCGCGCGCTCGGCCAGCCGGACCGAGCCCGCGGGCCCGTACCCGCGCACGAACGCCGATGCCCGCGCCTCGAGGTCGATCTCGGCCCGCAGCGTGGCGAGCCCGAACCCGAACCGCCCGTAGATCGCGCCCTGCGAAGCATGGAGTGCGGCGATGGGCTCGCCGCGCTCGCGTACGTCCTGCAGGACCATCCTCATCATCCCGGTGTTCGCGCCCCTGCGACGGTGGGTCGGCAGCACGCCGACACTCGTGACGCCGCCGCAGGCGACGTCACCACCGGGAACGCTCAGCCGGAGCGAGTAGACGCCGGCACCGCCGACGATCTCGTCGCCGTCTGTCGACACGACCATCCGATCGAGCTCGGCCACCCGACGCTCGTTCTCGATCGCCTCGGGCGTGGCGAGCGATGAGAACGCCGCCTCGATGACCGACGCGAACCGCTCGAACTCCTCCGGCCGCATCCGCCGGAACGAGAGCTCCATGCGCCAAGCCTACGCGGGCGGGAGACCCTCGAACAGGTCGTGGAGCACACGCCGCGGTGCCGCGATGTCCTGCTCCGGCCACGCGATGTGGAAGTCGTCCCGGCCGAGCACCTCCGGCCACAGCTCGTACGGCAGCCCCTCCATCTCCCCCTGCGTGCGATGGCAGCGAAGCGCGTCCACCTTGCGCTCGAACGCCGCCGAGCAGTCCACGCTCACATCGATCGCGTCCTCCGGGACGCCGCGCGGGCTGAACGGCTGCGTCGGGTCCCAGATCTCGAGCCCTCGGGCCCGTAGCTTCTCGTTCAACGCGTCGAGACGGCCCTGCGACAGGACCGTGTAGAGCAGACGACGGAAGGCGCCGTCGACCTGGGTCCGCGCCAGATGGAAGGCCTCGGTCGCCGCCTCCCCCACCGCGATGTGATCGGCGTGACCGGTGATCCCGTCGGGGCCGAACGTGACCACGACCTCGGGCCGCGTCTCGAGCAGGATGTCGGCGTAGGCGGCCACGAGATCCTCACGGGGCACGTCGGCCACGCCGCCGTCCGGGTAGCGGAGCGGCCGGAGATCGGGCTCGAGCCCGAGCGCCGCCCAGGAGCGACGGTCTTCGGCCTCACGGACCGCGCCGAGCGTCGAGCGGGTCGCGAGGCTCGGGTCCGCGATCTGCCCCGCCTCGCCGCTCGTCGTCAGGATCACCGTGATCTGAAGATCGGTCCCTGCTACCAGTGCGAGGGTTCCGCCGACCCCGTACGTGTCGTCGTCGGGATGAGCGACGACGACGGCGACCCGTCGGGTCACGGCAGCGGCGGGAGGTCGAGCAGCGACTCGATGCCGACCGTGAGTCCCGGCCGCGTCATCACCGCGTGGACGGCCATGAGCACCCCCGGCATGAACGAGGAGCGATCGGTCGAGTCGTGGCGGATCGTCAGCGTCTCCCCTTGGCCGCCGAAGATGACCTCTTGGTGCGCGAGCAGCCCCGGCAGTCGCACCGAATGGATCCGGATGCCGTCGACGTCGCCGCCGCGCACGCCCTCGACCGTCTCGGCCAGGGGCCCGTGGTAGGGCTCGGCGCGCTCCTCGGCGAGCCGGCGCACCGTGGCGATCGCCGTGCCCGAGGGAGCGTCGGCCTTCGCGTCGTGGTGGAGCTCGATCACCTCGACCGCCGGGAAGTAGCGGGCGGCCTGCGCGGCGAACCGCTGCATCAGCACGGCGCCGAGAGCGAAGTTCGGAGCCACGATGACGTTCGACTCGCCGCCCTCCGCCTCGATGAGCCGCTCGATCTGGGCCAGGTCGTCCTGCGAGAGGCCGGTGGTACCGACCACGAGGTGGACGGCGTGCATCACGCACCACCGGACGTTGTCCATCACGACCTCGGGATGGGTGAAGTCGATCGCGACCTCGACCTCGGCCTCGAGGAGCCGGTCGAGCTCCTCGGAGACCGGCACGTCGATCTTCGGATGTCCGATGAGCGGGCCGATCGACTGCCCGATCCGAGAGCGGTCGATCGCCGCGACGAGCGCGAGATCCCGGCGCTCGGCGACCGAGCGGCAGACCATCTGGCCCATCCGCCCGCAGGCGCCGACGACGCCCACTCGGATCACGCGATCTCGCCCTTGCGGAACGGCCCGAGCACGGTGAGGGACATCGGCTGCGAGAGTACGCGCTCGGCCACGCCGCGCGCATCCTCGAGACTCACGGCATCGATCCGACGGAGCATCTGGTTGAGCGTGAGGATCTCGCCGTGCCCGATCTCGGACTTGCCCAAGCGGGACATCCGACCGCCGGGGTCTTCCTGCGAGAGCACGAGCGCCCCCTTCATGTGCCCCTTCGCGCGGTCGAACTCTGCGGCGGTCAGGCCGTGCTCGGCGACGTCGGCGAGCTCGCGCCGGATGAGGTCGACGACCTCCTGCGCTCGGACGGGGGTGGTGCCGGCGTAGGCGCAGAACAACCCGGCCTCGGCGTACATCGAGTGGTAGCTGTACACCGAGTACGCGAGACCGCGCTGCTCGCGGATCTCCTGGAACAGGCGCGAGGACATCCCGCCGCCGAGCGCGTTGTTCACGACCCCGAACGCGAACCGATCCGGGTCGTGGCGAGAGACCCCGGTCGTGCCGATGCAGATGTGTGCCTGCTCGGTCTTGCGCCGCTTCACGATCGAGCG
>JBLNAW010000309.1:0-10838 GCA_050259555.1 Solirubrobacterales bacterium | reverse complement strand
CGGATCATGATCTTGGACGAGGCGACGAGCGCGCTCGATGCCGAGACCGAGGCCGGCATCCTCGAGACGCTCGACGAGGTCGTGAAGGGCCGCACGACGATCGCGATCACGCACCGTCTGTCGCTCGCGGCGAAGACCGACCTCATCTTCGTGATCGACCACGGCCGCCTCGTCGAGCGGGGGAGCCATGCCCAGCTCTCGACCGCCGGTGGTCTGTACCAGCGCCTGTACGAGGCGCAGTCGCGCTACGGCGCGGTCCCCCAGGAGGCGGCCGAGGCCGAGATCGCGCGCCTGCGCAGCGTGCCGGTGTTCGCCGGCCTACCCGAGGACGCGATCGCCGCGATCGCCGCACAGACCCGCCCCGAGGTCGCCGAGCCGGGGCAGGACGTCGTCCGCCAGGGCGAGCCCGGGGACCGCCTCTACCTCGTGGACGAGGGCCGGCTGGAGGTCCTCGTCGAGAGGCCCGGCGGCGAGCACATGGTCTCGACGCTCGGGCCGGGTGACCTGTTCGGCGAGATGGCGCTCCTCGGCGGCGGAGCTCGCAACGCGACGGTCCGAGCGACGACGCCGTGCCGGCTGTTCTCGCTCGTCGGATCGGACCTGCGGTCGGTGCTCGAGCGCCACCCCTCGATCCGCGCCGAGATCGAGCGCGTGACGCAAGCGCGGGCGGAGGCGTTGCAGGAGGCGCTCGCCGCCGCGAGCGGCTGAGCGGGCCGGCGTCAGCGAGCCCGAGGGCTGAACGCGCGCTCGAGCGCGTCGACGAGACCCTGCATCGTGTGGGGGTTCGCGACGGCTGCCACGGTCAAGCCGTGCTCGCGCGCCTCGCGCGAGGTCACCGGCCCGATGCACACCACCTTCGGGTTGCCCTTCACGGCGCCGAGCGCCCGCACGAACCCGCGCACCGTCGAGGCGCTCGTGAACGTCACCGCGTCGACGTCGCCGGATCGCAGCGCGTCCCGAGCCTCCCTGGGCAGCGAGCGCGCGAGCCGCGTCCGGTACGCCTCGACCCGCTCGGGGCTCCAGCCCTTCTTCGCGAGGACGTCCTCGAGCCCCTCCGGCGCGATGTCCGCGCGAGCGCAGAGGACGCGGCCTTCGCCGCTCGGGAACGCTCGCGCGAGGCCGAGGGTGGTGAACACCTTCGGCATGAGGTCGGGGTCTCGGCGGCTCCAACGCCGGAACGCCTCGCCGGTGCCCTCGCCGATCGCGGCGACCTTCGCGCGGACCTCGCGCGGCCTCGTGCGCTCGGCGAGCATCTCGACGGTGCGAGGGCTCGTGAGCGTGATCCACGCGTACTCGCCGGCGGCGAGCCCCGTGAGCGCCTTCGTGAGCGCGGCCGAGCGCGAGGGCACGAGCTCGATCGCGGGGGCGACCAGCACGCTCGCCCCTCGGCGCTCGAGCGCGCGTACGAGCTCGGCCGACTGCTCGAGCGGACGCGTGACGAGGATCGTTCGGCCCGCGAGCGTCTTCACGGTCGAACCACGGAGAGGATCTCCTCGGCGCCGGCGGCGCGGAGGTCGGCCTCGGCTTCCGCGGCAACCTCCTCGGGGCGGTCGCCGACGACGGCGGTCCGGGCCTCGCGGGCACCGTCGGGCGTGAAGACGGCCGCGACCATCCGGACGCGGCCGTCTTCGACCTCGGCGAGGGCGCCGAGCGGCAGCGCGCACCCGCCGCCGAGCCGGCGCATGATCCCGCGCTCGGCGAGCAGCGCCGTCCGCGTCGGCGGGTGGTCGAGCGGGGAGAGCGCCTCGAGCGTCGCCGCATCGTCCGCTCGAACCTGGAGCGCGAGGCACCCCTGTCCCGGCGCGGGGATCATCTCGCTCACCGACATCGGCGCGCTGTGCTCGGGCACGATGCCGAGGCGCACGAGCCCCGCGGCCGCGAGCACGATCGCGTCGACGTCGCCCTCAACGAGCTTGCGGAGTCGCGTGTCCACGTTGCCCCGCAGGTCCTTCAGGAGCACGTCGGGGCGCGCGCGGAAGACCTGGGCCTGCCGTCGCAGGCTCGAGGTCCCGACGACGCCGCCGGGCCGGAGCTCGCCGTCGCGCGTCACGAGCACGTCGAGCGGGCTCGCGCGCTCGGGCACCGCGCCGAGCACGAGGCCGTCCTCGTCCTCCGCGGGCAGGTCCTTCGCCGAGTGCACCGCCAGGTCGACGTCGCCGTCGCGGAGCGCGCGGACGATCTCGGCGACGAACATCCCCTTCAGCCCCGCGGGCCCGGTCACCTCGGTGTTGCGGTCGCCCGAGGTCGTCATGCCGACGAGCTCGACATCGGCGCCGGTCTCGCGGAGACGGTCGGCGATCTCGGTCGCCTGCGCGAGCGCGAGGGGCGAACGGCGCGTGCCGATGCGGATCGTCACTCGGGCAGCTCGATGTCGAAGAGCTCGGCGAGGAGGTGCTCGTAGGCGTGGCCGGTGCCGGGCGCCGCGAGCTCCTTCAGCCGGACGATCGGATCGTGGAGGAGCTTCGCGACGATCCCTCGCGTGACGGCCTCGACCGCCTCGCGCTCGTCGGGGGTGAGCTTCGCCAGATCCGAGCGGTGGCGCTCGAGCTCGGCGGCGGCGACGGCCTCGCCACGCTGGCGGAGCGCGAGGATCAGGGGCGCGAACCGGTCGGCCCGGCGCCGGACCTGGAAGCGATGGACCTCGGCCTCGACGATCTCGCCGGCGCGCTCGATGTCCTCGGCCGCGTCGATCGCGCGCGCCGCGAACGTCGCCTTCAAGCCCTCGATGTCCACGAGGCGCACGCCCTCGATGCCGGCCGCCGAGGGCTCCACGTCGCGCGGCACCGCGAGGTCGAGGACGAAGAGCGGCCGCTCGCGCCCGCGGACGGCCTCGCGCACGGTCTCGGTGTGGAGCACGAGGTTCGTGGCACCCGTGGCCGAGACCACGATGTCCGCGTTCGCGACCGCGCTCGGCAGCTCGGCGAGGTCGCCGAGCTCCGCCCCCGTGCGCTCGGCGAGCGAGCGTGCGCGTTCGAGCGAGCGGTTCAAGATCCGCAACGTGCCGACCCCGCGCTCGCGCAGGTGCTTCACCGCGAGCGCGGCCATGCTCCCGGCCCCGACGACGATCGCGGTGCGGCCCTCGAGCCCGCCGAGGACCTCGGCCGCGAGGTCGGCGCCGGCGTCCACGAACGCGTCGGGGGCGGAGCCGACGCCGGTCTCGGTCCGCACGCGCCGGCCGGCCCGCCCGGCCGCGTGGAAGAGCGCGGTGAGGGTGTGTCCGGCCGCGCCCTCGGCCTCGGCGCGGCGGAACGCGTCGCGGACCTGCGACAGGATCTGCGGCTCGCCGATCACCATCGAGTCCAGGCCGGCGGCGACGTCGAAGAGGTGGCGCACCGCCTCCTCCTCGTAGTGCGAGTAGAGGGGCTCGGCCAGGTCGTCGGGGGCCAGGCCCCGGGGCTCGGCGAGCAGGCGCTTCAGGGCCTGGAACCCGGCGTGATAGGCGGGGACGTCGGCGTAGACCTCGACCCGGTTGCAGGTCGAGAGCACGACCGACTCCTCGACCGCCGGATCGTCGATCGCGCGCCGGTAGGCCTTCACGAAGTCGTCGTCGGCGAACGCGAGCCGGTCGAGGAGTTCGACGGTCGCGCCCCGGTGCGAGACGCCGAGCGCGAGGATGGCCATGGGCGCTGGCCATCGTACCGAAGGTCATCTCGGAGGCGACGGCCCGAGATAGCATCCCGGCGGCCGGAGCATGCTGGTCCGGCCGACCGACGAGGGGGAGGTCCGGTGAGGGCTCGAGACCACGGCGTCACGATCGGCGAGTTGCCGACGGGACCGCGCAACGCGATCACGGACGTCGCGGGGGTGCGCGTCGGCCAGGTGAGCGTGCTCGAGCGCGAGGACGGCCACCCGAACGCGATCCGCACCGGCGTGACGGCCGTCTTCCCGCACGAGGCCTCCCCGTGGGACGAGCCCGTGTACGCCGGCGTCCACATCCTCAACGGCTACGGCGAGACGATCGGGGTGAACCACCTGCGGGAGTGGGGCGTGCTCATGACGCCGATCGTGCTGACCTCGACCTCGCAGATCGGCAAGGCGTACGACGCGACCTTGCGATGGGCGGCCGGCCTCGACGAGCGAGCAGGGCGCGAGATCATGCCCGTCGTCTCCGAGTGCGACGACGGCTACCTGAACGACACGTTGTCGTTCCCGCTCACGGACGCGCACGTGGCGGTCGCGCTCGAGGCCGCGACGACCGGCGACGTCGAGGAGGGTTCGGTCGGCGCCGGCGTTGGGATGCAGTGCTTCGACTTCAAGGGCGGGATCGGCACGTCCTCCCGCGTGGCCGGGGACTTCACGGTCGGCGCGCTCGTGCTGACGAACCACGGCGATCGCCGCGAGCTGCGCCTCGACGGCGTCCCCGTCGGGCGCGAGCTCTCCGACCTCATGCCTGGCGAGCATCACGATGGCTCGTGCGTGGTCATCGTCGCCACCGACGCACCGCTCCTGCCGCATCAGCTGCGGCGGATGGCCGTCCGCGCGGGGATGGGGCTCGCGCGCGGGGGCTCCAACGCGGCGAACGGCTCCGGGGAGCAGATGCTCGCGTTCTCCACCGCGAACCGGCTCTCGATGGATGGCGGGCGCGTCGCCGAGGTCCGTACCCTCGCCGACGGCGTCGAGCACGACCCGTGGCCGGTCTCGACGCTCTTCACCGCCGTCGTCGAGGCGACCGAGGAGGCGGTGGCGAACGCGCTGTTCACCGCGACGACCGTGGTCGGTCGGGAGGGCCACGTGCTGCACGCGATGCCCGTCGATCGGGCCCTTGAGATCCTCGAGCGGCACGGCCGCCTGACACGCTGAGCCGATGGGCCGGCGAACGCTCGCCGCGACCCTCTCGCTGGCCCTGCTCGGCGCGGCCGCCCCGGCGTGGGCGCGACCCGCGGTCGACCGCCGCGAGCTCCTCGGTGCATCGGTGCAGGGCCGGCCGATCCGCGTGTTCGAGCTCGGCACGCCGGGGACGACGACGGTGCTCGTCATCGGGTGCGTGCACGGCGACGAGTGCGCCGGCACGAGGATCGCGCGGTCGCTGATCGAGAGCGCGCCGCCGTCGTTCGCCGACCTGTGGGTGCTGCCGAACGTGAACCCCGACGGCCGAGCGCTCGACCGGCGAGGGAACGCCCACGGCGTCGACCTGAACCGCAACTTCCCGTACGGGTGGGAGCCGATCCCGCGCGGGCGCTACTACGCGGGGCCGAGACCGCTCTCGGAGCCCGAGTCGCGCCTCGCGGCGGCCTTGATCCGGCGCATCGAGCCGGACATCACGATCTGGTTCCACCAGCCGTTCGGGGTCGTGGACCTCTCGGGCGGGGACGGGACGATCGAGCGCCGTTACGCGCGCCTCGTCGGCCTTCCCGTCGAGCGACTCGGGCGCTACCCCGGCAGCGCGAGCCGGTGGCAGAACCACGCGTTCCCGCGCTCGACGGCCTTCGTCGTCGAGTTGCCGGGCGGCTCGCTCTCGGACGGGCGGGCGCACGGGTACGCGAACGCCGTGCTCGAGCTCCTCGCGCCGGCCGCGCGCCGCCGCTGACCGAGGAAGGGGGCTGCGAGCCGGGCGGCCGCTTCCGTACAATCGGCGACGGAGACGTGCCTGAGTGGCCGAAAGGAGCCGCCTGCTAAGCGGTTAGGGGGTGTTGAGCTCCCTCCCGAGTTCGAATCTCGGCGTCTCCGCTCCAGCGGTGGTCACATCTCGGCCACCGAAGATGATGAGGCACCTTCGAGGAGGTCTTCCCCATGTCGGAACCGAACCCATCGCCCCAGCCCAGCTCCGAGGAGATCCGAGGCAAGGAGTTCGACGCCGCTCGCCGAGGCTACGACCGAGACCAGGTGCGTGCCTACCTGCAGCAGATCGCGACGCTCGTGGATGATCTCAACCGGGCGCTGCGCGAGGCCCCCGCCGAGGCTCCGGCGGAAGATCCCTACGGTCGCCTGGCCGGTCGCGTCGCCGATGTGCTCCGCTCCACGGACGAGCAGGCCGAGAAGATCCTCCACGATGCCCGCGAGGAGGCCGCGCGGACCCTCGACGAGGCGCGCGCGGAGACCGATCGGATGCATGCGGACGCGCAGTCCCACGCCGATGCTGCCCGAAGGCAAGGGGACGAGATCCTGCGGAACGCGGATGCGGAAGCCGCACGCGTCCTCTCGGGCTCGTCGGCCGCTCGCGAGGGGCTCGTGGAGAAGATGCAGCAGATGCGGTATCGGCTGAGCGATGCGGTTCAGGAGCTGGAGGTCGCGATCGGCGAGCTCTCCGACGAGAAGGAGCCGCGCATGGACGCCCCCGAACCGGGGAGGAACGAGTCCATGCTGCCGGACGGGGCGTCCGAAGGAGCCGGCGCGACGCAGCCCCTCGGGACCGCGCCGGCTGTCGAGGGGGAACTCCCACCGGAACCGTGGCCTCCGAGGACCTCGATCGACCCCCTGTCCGATCAGATCTGGGAACCGCAGGAGACGACCGCGCCCCGCCCCGACGAACCCATGCCCGGCCCGGAAGCCCCCAGCGAGAGCTGACGCTCCAACCGCTCGGCGACCGTTCGCGGGGGCCTGCAGATCTCGGATACTTCCGCGGAAGATCGCTCTCGCCGCGGGCACCGGTGCGAGGCAGGCTGGCATCCTGCCGAGCGCTCGGTCAAGCGGGGGATGGCGTCCGTATCCTGGGGCTCGTGGACGCGGCACTGATCGACCTGTTCGACACGCTCGTGTGGAGCGAGTGGCGTGGGCTCCGCGGGCAGCTGGCCGACGCGATGGGCGTCGAGCGTGACGAGCTGCGCCGCGCGTACGAGGTCACCTACACCTCCCGCCAGATCGGCGCGAACGGGAGCGCCGAGGGTGACATCGCCGTGCTGGTCGAGGAGTGCGGCCTCGAGCCCGAGCCGACCTTCGTCCGGAGGCTCACCGATCTGGTGAGCGAGCACCTCGGCGATCACGTGCACCTGTACGGTGACGCGGTCCCGGCGCTGCGAGCGCTCCGAGCGCGAGGGGTCCGCACCGCCGTCGTGAGCAACTGCGACCACTTCGCGATCCCACTCGTCGAGGCCCTCGACCTGAAGGACGAGGTGGACGCCCTCGTGCTCTCGTGCCAGGTCGGCTCGCACAAGCCCGATGCGGCGATCTACCTCGCGGCGCTCGATGCGCTCGGCGCGCGGCCCGAGCAGGCCGTCTTCGTCGACGACCAACCGCCGTACCTGGACGGCGCCGCCGCCCTCGGTATCGACACCCGTTACATCCGCCGGGCGAACGATCGGGGGGAGGGCCATCGGGACCCGGGCCCTCACCAGGTGATCGAGACGCTCGCCGCGCTGTAGCGGACCCATGGGACCCTCGTTCGCGCAGACTCGGGTCTGGCGGCTCCTCCTCGTCGCGGGGGTCGCGGTCGCGGTGGCGGTCGCGTTCGCCGACTCCTCGATCGTGGTGCTCGCGCTCCCCGAGCTCTACGCGCGGTTCGAGACGTCGATCGAGGGCATCGCGTGGGTCATCACCTCGTTCAACCTCGTCCTCGCCGTGACGGGTCTCGCGCTCGTCCTCCTCGTCCACCGGGTGCGGGCACGCGTTCTGCTCGGCGTCGGCTCGGTCCTCTTCCTCGGAGCGTCGGTCGTCTGCGCGCTCTCGGGCACGCTCGCCGCGCTGATCGCCGCGAGGTCCGTGCAGGGGTTCGGCGGGGCGTTCCTCCTCGCGGGCTCCCTGCCGGTCCTCGGCGCGCTCACCGGCTCGACCGAGCGCGGGATCGCCATCTGGACGATCGCGGGGACGATCGGGGCGGCGATCGGACCCGCGCTCGGGGGAGTCCTCACGCAGGCGTTCGACTGGCGCGCCATCTTCGTCTTCCAGGCGCCGATTGCCGGGCTCGCGCTCACGGCGACGGTCGGCTCGCACATCGGAGGGATCCCCGAGGAAGGACGGCGACGACCGCTCCGGCGGACGATGCCGGGCAACGCGGGCCTCGCGCTCGTCTCGGGCGCGCTCGTGGGGGCGCTGTTCCTCGGCGTCCTGCTCGTGATCGACGTGTTCGGGTACTCCCCGATCTTCGGAGCGCTCATCGTGAGTGCCATCCCACTCGCCGCCGCGCTCTCGAGGTGGATCGCCGCGCGGCTGCCGGGCGCGCTCGCGACCGGTTCGGGTGCGGCCCTGATCGCGGGCGGGCTCGTGGGGCTCGCCCTGCTGCCGTCGAGCGTCGTCGTGTACGCCATCGCGGCGTTCGCGCTCTGCGGGTTCGGGCTGGGGCTCGCGGTGCCGGGGCTCACGCACTCGGCGCTCGCCGGCGAGGGCGGGATCGGGCGCAAGGCGACGCTCTCGGTCGGCATGCGTCATCTCGGCCTCGTGCTCGCCCTCGTCGTCGTCGCGCCGATCCTGGCCGCGGACCTCGTCGAGAGCGCCGAGGTCGCGAAGCTGAACGGGACCGCGGTCGTCATCGACGCCCGCATCTCGGCGACGAGGAAGGTTCCGCTCGCGCTGGATATCCGTGACGCGCTCGATCGCGCACCACGGGGCGAGGTGCCCGACCTCGACCCGGCCTTCGAGGCCAACGGGGCGGGGGAGGACCCGGGTGTCCGGGTCGCGAGGGACGATCTCCTCGCGACGATCGAGCGGGCGGTCACGCGCGCGTTCCGCCCGTCGTTCCTCGTGTGCGCGGCGCTCGCGGCGCTCGCGCTCCTCCCCGTGCTCGTGTGGCGGCGGAGGTTCACGCCGTGAGCGCTCGGCGGATCGCGCTCGGCGCGCTCGCAGCGATGTTCCTGGGCGCCGCGGCGCTGGTGGTGCTCGAGCTCCGCGCGGGTGCGCTCGATGCCGGTGCGCTCGCGGTCCGGGATCCGTGCGCACCTCGAGCGCCGTACCCAGGCGAGGGGATCGACGCGGTCCTGCAGCGGATCGTGCTCGACGGCCTCGACGGGGCGGCGTGCGAGCTCGGCACCACGCGCGAGGAGCTCGTGCTCTCCCTCACTCCGAGCTCGAACGGGGGAGCGAGGCCGTGGGACGACGCGACGATCGAGCGGGCCCTCCGGGCGGGCCTGCTCGAGGCCATCGACGACGCCGAGCAGCGCGGCTCCCTCAACGCCATCGTGGCGACCGTGCTCCGGCAGGTCGTGGAGCACGGTCCGATCCAGTGGCTCGTGGACGGCGGTCAGGCGATCGCGGGCCTCCTCGATTGAGGCGTGGGTCGGCATCACGTCGAGCACACGGACCCGACCGCCGCGGGGCGGCCGGGTCCGTGTCGATCGGCTCCATCACGCGAACTTCGCGGGGAACTGCGCGATGATCCCGGCCGAGAGCGCGTCCGCCATGTCGAGGATCTCGCTCTCGATCTGGTCGTAGTCGGCCACGCTCGCCGCGTAGCCGCCTCCGAGCTGGTCGGATGCCTCCTGCAGCGTGAGATCGAGGTGCATCTTCATCATGCTGCGCAGGTCCGCGAGGGGCCAGTTGTCCGGGTTCGCGTCGTGCAGGGATCGGGCGATCTGCCTCGCGTTCGCGTACCAGTCGCTCTTCGCCTGGTCGAACGCGGTCGTGTCGCCCGCCTTCGCGGCGGCGAGGAGATCCGCAGCCGTGAGGATGTGTTGCGTGAGCAGGTCGGTGAGCTGGTTGCCGGCTGCCTTGCCGTAGAAGGGCTTCACCGCATCGCCGATATCGACCTGGTTCTGAAGCAAGCGGTCGGTGGTCGCCTGCAGGTCCGGCAGGTCGGCGACGAAGCTCACGATGAACAGCCTCGTCCACGTGACGTGGTCCTCCCAGAGACGCCGCATCGCATCGTGGAACGCGCCCTTCGAGACGAGCGCGGCGCGCTCGGGTGCCGGTGCGGCGCTCGCGCTCGTCGTCGCCAGGGACGGCGTTCCGAGTCCGAGCACGGCCACCACCGCGAACGCGAGCGACGCCGCGATCCCCGCTTGCCACTTCCTCCCCTTCAGAGCCATCGACTCCTCCTTCCCTTCTAACACCAGTCGGTTCTGGTGTTACAAGGCGAGGTTGTATCAGTGTCCGCCGCCGATCGTCAAGGTCCGTATCGCGAAGAAGTCGGGGCGGTAGCCGTGAGATACGCGTGGACTTGCTGTATCTCCAGCGAACCCTGGTGTAAGATGGCGTCCATGCTGGACGGACTGGAACGGGATGCCGATGCGCTCGGAGCCCTCGAGGATGAGCTCCGGCGGAAGCTCTACGTGTTCGTTCGAGTCGCAGGGCGGCCGGTCAGTCGCGACGAGGCTGCGACCGCCACGGGCATCTCTCGGAAGCTCGCGGCGTTCCACCTCGACAAGCTGGTCGACCGCGGGCTCCTGACCCACAGCTACGCTCGTCCGCCCGGCCGTGGAGGCCGAGGGGCGGGGCGCACCGCCAAGTACTACCGACCCTCGGACCGTCAGATCGACGTGACGATCCCCGAGCGCCGCTACGACCTGATGGGCTCGGTGTTCCTCCGCGCCCTCCGCTCGCAGAGGCCGGGCGAGACAGGGGAGGACGCCGCTCGGCGAGCCGCCGAGGAGACGGGCCTCGAGATGGGCCGGACGGAGCGGCAGCGCCGCGCCATCGCCCCACCCGGGCCCGAGCGAGCGCTGACGGTGACGACCGAGGTCCTCGAGAAGACGGGGTACGAGCCCTATCGCGACGACCGTGGGTGCGTGCGGCTCCGGAGCTGCCCGTTCCACGACCTCGCCGAGCAGGAGCGCGATCTCGTCTGCGGGATGAACGAGCGCTTGATCGAGGGCGTCGTGCGCGGACTCGGCAACGAGACCCTCGATGTCGTGCTCGATCCGGTGCCCGGGCAATGCTGTGTACGGATCGATCCGCCATCTCGCTGACCTGGATCTGACGATCCGGCGATCCACCCCGCCCGCTCGCTCGTAGTACCCCCGTCGATCGACCAC
>JBLNAW010000308.1:0-7944 GCA_050259555.1 Solirubrobacterales bacterium | reverse complement strand
TCGCGTCCGGGTAATCCATCGTCACGAGCACCGTGTAGAGGTCGTCCATCGCCGAGAGCGTGGCCTCGCCCTCGGCCACCTCGCCGTGGCGGAGCAGGTCGAGGATGTGACGGCGGGCCTCGCCGATCGCTTCGGCGATCCCGTTCAGGTAGGGGGCGTCCTCGACCCCGATCGCCTCGGGCGAGGGGATCTCGGCGCCGGTCACGACGGCCTCGGTCACGCGGGCCTCGGCGTACTCCTTCTGCGCGTCCTGGAGGTAGCCAGCGAACCGGATCTCGGGCTGGTCGCGCACGGCCTCCAGGCCGTCGTCGATCGCCGCCTTCGCCTCGTCCATCAGGCGATGGGCCTGATCCCACTCCTCGCGATGGATCGCGCGGATCGCGTTCGCGCAGGCGCGGATCGCACGGCGCGAGGCCGGGAGCGCGCGCTCGCGCGCCTCCATGCGCTCGTCGAAACGGCGGCGAACACCCTCGGAGATGCCGTCGAGATCCACCCGCGAACCGTACGTCAGGCGCGGGCGGGCTGCACTTGGCTGACGCGGCGCACCACGATGGTCGCGGGATCGTCCCCGTCTACCGTGAGCCCGTTGAAGGCCGCGCGGGGCGTGCGGCTCGACGCGTCGGCCACGTAGCGCGAGGGCGCCACCGAGGGCGAGTCCGGGATGCGGACCATGCGGTTCTGCTCGAGCACGCGAGCCGAGGGCCGCTGCTCCTTCAGCCACAGGAGGAGCCACACGTACACGGCGAGGAGCACGAGCAGGACGGCGCTCACGTACCACATCGCGCGGAGCGGAGGGACGAGGCCGATGAGGAGGGTGAGACCGATGCTCTCGAGCATCACCACGAAGACGCGGCGCCGGCGCTCACGGGCTCGCTCCTGCGCCCGGGCCCGGGAGCCGATGAACGGGGTCCCCTTCTGCGGGGTGACGATCCAACGTCCTTGTCCGGCTCTGCCGGTCTCCGCGAGCAATTCCATGTTCCGCTCGAAATCCTCCACCGTTCGCCTGGATGCCTTCCCCCGTTCACCTGGGAGGAGGAAAGCGGCCCATATCATGCCTAAGGCCGCGAGCATCAGCCAACTCAAGCGCCCAGCCCCCTGTCCCCGTGAACCCCGGTCCACCACAACATGTTGGGCTGGTCAAGGACCGTAGCACCGCATGGAGGGTCGAACAATCACATCCTTGTGATTCCATTCACTTGTGCACAAGCTCCGATCCGGGCGGTCGGAACCGGTGCCGAACCGACCCTCGGCCGCTTTGGAGCATCGGTCCGCCCGCAGCCGGACGTTCGGCCGGGGGTCGCGTCCCGGTCGTCCGGATAGGTTGCCGAGCGGATCCGAACGAAAGGAACGCGCCATGCCCGCGTACCGTTACGGCGTGCTCGGCGCCGGCCGCCAAGGCACCGCCGCCGCTTACGATCTGGTCGCCCGAGGAGAGGCCGCCTCGGTCGTCCTCGCCGACGCCGACGCCGGCCGAGCGGCCGCCGCGGCCGAACGCGTGAACCGCCTCACCGGGGGCGACGCCGCCAGGCCGGCGCTCCTGGATGCCGCCGACGAGCGCGCCGTCCGGGGGATGCTCGAGCCGCTCGACGCCGTCGTGAGCGCCCTCCCCTACCACTTCAACCTCGGGATCGCCGAGGCGGCCGTCGAGACCCGGACGCACCACTGCGACCTGGGCGGGAACACGCCGATCGTGCTGCGGGAGCTCGAGCTCGACGAGCGGGCGAGGGCCGCCGGGATCGCGATCGTCCCGGACTGCGGCGAGGCGCCCGGCATGGCGAACAACCTCATCGTCTACGCGATGGGCCTGCTCGACCGGCCGACCGACGTCCTCATGCTCGACGGCGGGATCCCGCTCGAGCCCATCCCGCCGTGGAACTACGAGGTCACGTTCATGATGGATGGCCTCATCAACGAGTACGACGGCGCGTGCACGTGGATCGTCGACGGGCAGCTCGTCGAGATCCCGTGCCTCGACCCCGAGCAGGAGGAGCTCGTCGACTTCGGTCCGCCGTTCGGGCGGCTCGAGGCGCTCATCGCGAACACGGGCTCGACGACGACGCGGACGATCGGCAGGGACCTGCGCTCGCTCCGCTTCAAGATCCTGCGCTGGCCCGGCCACGGCGCCCAGTTCCGTGCGTTCCGCGACCTCGGCCTGTACTCACGCGAGCCCGTCGACGTCCGCGGCACCACGGTGGTCCCTCGCGAGATCCTGCTCGAGATGCTCGAGCCGCGGATCGGCACGCGTCCCGAGACCCGCGACGTCGTGATCTGCCGGATCGTCGCCGAGGGCGAGAAGGACGGCGCGCGGGCGACCGCGACCACCGACGTCCTCGTCTACCCGGACGAGGAGACGGGGTTCACCGCGATGGAGCAGTCCACCGGCTGGCACGCGGCGATCGTCTGCCACTGGATGGCGAGCGGCCGGATCTCGACCGGCGCCACGCCGAACGAGCTCGCGGTCGACGCGCAAGCGCTGATCCCCGAGCTCACCCGTCGGGGGTTCCTGTTCACCGAGAAGGTCGAGTAGCGCTCGGGTTCACTCGGCCACGTAGTGGCCGGACTTGCCGCCGCGCTTCTCGAGCAGGCGCAGGCCGTCGATGCGGGCGGCGCGGTCGAACGCCTTCGCGGTGTCGTAGAGGCTGAGCGCCGCGACGGCCGCGGCCGTGAGCGCCTCCATCTCGACGCCCGTCCGGTCCCTGGCGCGCACGGTGGTCTGCACGCGGATCGTGCCGGCCCCCTCGTCGGGCTGCACGAGGATCTCGGCGCCGGTGACCGCGATCGGGTGGCAGAACGGCAGGAGGTCCGGCGTGCGCTTGACGCCCATCACACCCGCGATGCGGGCGGCCTCGAGCGGGTTCCCCTTCGGCGTGCCGGCGACCAGGGTGGCGACGGCCTGCGGGGTCATCGAGATCACGCACTCGGCGACGGCCTCGCGCTCGGTGACCTCCTTGCCGCCGACCTCGACGATCCGAGCCACGTCCTTGCGCTCGGCCACGGTCAGTCCTCGGCCGAGCGGAAGACCATCACCTTGACCTCGCTCCCCGCCGAGGCGGTCGAGACCCCCGCCGGGATCATCGCGAGCCCGTTCGCGCGCGAGACCGTGGCGATGAGGTTCGAGCCGCGGCCGCCCGTCGGCGTGGCGATCCAGCCTTCCTTCGTGCGCTTCACACGCACGCGCGCGAACTGCATCTTGCCCTCGGGGCCGTTGACCTCGGTGTCGAGGCGGGCGGTGATCTCGGGGCGGAAGAGCTGCTGGCGGCCCATCATCTTGCGGAGCGCCGGCCGGATGAAGACCTCGAAGCTCACGAACACGCTCACCGGGTTGCCGGGCAGGCCGAAGAACGGCTTGCCCTCGATGTGGCCGAAGCCCTGCGGCATGCCGGGCTGCATCGCGACCTTGTAGAAGTCGAGCTCGCCGCGCTTGAAGAACGCGGCCTTCACGACGTCGCGCTCGCCGACCGAGACGCCCCCCGAGGAGATGAACGCGTCGGCCTGCACGAGGTGCGAGAGCACGCGGTCCTTCAGATCGTCGACCTCGTCGCGGACGGTGCCTGCCATCATCGGCACCGCGCCGGCCTCGCGGAGGGCGCCGAACAGCAGGTAGGCGTTCGAGTCGCGGACCTGTCCGTACTCGGGCGTCTGGCCCGGCGGGATGAGCTCGTCCCCGGTCGAGAGCACGACCACGCGCGCCCTCGGGTGCACGAGCGGATGCGAGAACCCGGCCGTCGCGAGGAGGCCGAGCTCGGGGGCGCCGAGGCGCCGGCCCGCGGGCAGCAACACCTCGCCGCCCTTCACGTCCTCGCCGGTCGGCCGGATGTGCTTGCCCTCGGGCGAGCCCGCGAGGATCCGGACGGCGTCGCCGACGACCTCGCAGTTCTCGATCGGCACGATCGTGTCGGCGCCGGCGGGGATCGGCGCGCCGGTCGCGATGCGAACGGCCTCGCCGCCGCCGACGGTCGCCTCGGGCCGCTGCCCGATCATGGCGCGCCCGACGATCCGCAGCTCGACCGGCGACGACGGCGTCGCATCGCCCACCTCGCCCGAGCGCACGGCGAACCCGTCCATCGCGGAGGACGCGAAGTCCGGGATGTCCGCGCCGGCCACCACCTGCTGCGCGAGCACGCAGCCCTCGGCCTCCTGGAGCGGGAGCTCGAGCGGCTGGAGCGGCTTGATCTGGGACAGGACCCGCTCGCGGGCTTCGTCGACGGGGACGAGACCCTCGCCGCTCTCGTGATCGTGGACCGCAGGGGTGGACATCGCGAGCCAGTCTAGCCGCGCCCCGGCGACCGACGGCTCAGAGCAGCTTCTTGCGCTGGACGAGGTCGGCGAGGTACGTGCGCAGGCCCTCGCCGAGGTCCTCACGGTCGATCGCGAGCTCGATCGTCGCCTTCAGGTACTCGAGCTTGTTCCCGACGTCGAAGCGGCCGCCCTCGAACACCCAGGCGTAGACGGCCTGCTGCTCGGACAGGAGGGCGATCGCATCGGTGAGCTGGATCTCGCCGCCGCGACCGGGCGAGGTCTCGCGCAGGCAGTCGAACACCTCCGGCGTGAGCACGTACCGGCCGATGACCGCCAGGTTCGAGGGCGCCTCGTCCGGCTCGGGCTTCTCGACGAGCGAGAGCACGCGGGCCAGGCGCTCCTCGACGAACTCGGTCTCGGCGATGCCGTAGAGGGAGACCTCGTCGCGCGAGACCTCGGTGACCGCGATCACGCTCCTCCCGTACCGCTCGTGCACGCCGAGCATGTCGGTAAGGAGCGGGTTGTGATCGGACATGATGTCGTCGCCGAGGAGCACGGCGAACGGTTCGCCGCCGACGAACGCCTCGGCGACCGAGACCGCGTGCCCGAGCCCGAGCGCGTCCTTCTGGCGGATGTAGTGGATCTCGGCCATGTCGGAGATCTCGCGCACCTGCTTCAACTCGTCGAACTTGCCCTTCGACTCCAGGAAGTGCTCGAGCTCGAGCGAGCGGTCGAAGTGGTCCTCGATCGAGCGCTTGCCGCGACCGGTGACGATGAGGATCTCGGTGAGGCCGGCGCGGACCGCCTCCTCGACCACGTACTGGATCGCGGGCTTGTCGATGAGCGGCAGCATCTCTTTCGGCTGCGCCTTCGTCGCCGGGAGGAACCGGGTCCCGAGCCCGGCGGCCGGGATGACCGCCTTCCTGACCTTCATCGACGTCCCTTTCCCACGCGGGTCTCGGAGCATACCGTCGAGCCGCGATCAGGCGCAGTCCCCCGGCGGGGGGACGGCGATGCTCGGATACACTGCACGCGTGCCCACCTACGAGTACGTGTGCACGTCGTGCGGGCAGCACGTCGAGGTCTTCCAGCGGATCACGGAGGACCCACTGACGACCTGCGGTGCCTGCGGCGGCACGCTGCGGAAGGTCTTCTATCCCGCGGGGATCGTGTTCAAGGGCTCGGGCTTCTACGCGACGGATAACCGCTCGAAGCCGAAGACCTCGACCTCCTCGTCCTCCACCTCTTCTCCTTCGTCCTCGTCTTCGTCCTCGTCGTCGGAGGGATCCGGGTCTTCGTCGTCGGAGGGATCCGGCGGAGGGTCGTCGACGGACTCGAGCAAGCCGCCCAAGGAGAAGAGCGCGTGAGCCGGGCGGAGATCGGGGTCTTCGGCGGCTCGGGCTTCTACTCCTTCCTCGAGTCGGTCGAGACCGTCCACCAGATCGACACCCCCTACGGCGCCCCCTCCGCCCCGCCGATGATCAGCGAGGTGGGCGGGCGGCGGGTCGCGTTCATGCCACGCCACGGCGTCCACCACGAGCTCCCGCCGCACAAGATCAATTACCGCGCGAACGTGTGGGCGATGAAGGAGCTCGGGGTCGAGCGGATCATCGGGCCCTGTGCCGCCGGTTCGCTGCGCAAAGGGGTCGCCCTCGGCGACTTCGTGGTGTGCGACCAGATCGTCGACCGCACTCGATCGCGGGCGCACACCTTCTACGACGGGCCGGTCACCACCCACATCTCGTTCGCCGACCCCTACTGCGAGACGATGCGTGGGGTCGCGGTCACGACCGGTCGAGACCTGGGGATCACCATGCACACGCACGGCACGATGGTCGTGATCGAGGGGCCGCGCTTCTCGACGCGGGCCGAGTCGAAGTGGTTCGTCTCGCAGGGCTGGGACACGCTGAACATGACCGGCTACCCGGAGGCACTCCTCGCCCGCGAGCTCGAGATCTGCTACGCGAACGTCTCGCTGATCACGGACTTCGACGTGGGCGTCGAGGACGCGCCGCCCGTCACGCACGAGCAGGTCATCCAGGTCTTCGGCCAGAACAACGCGCGCCTGCGCGAGCTGCTGTTCGCGATGATCCCCGCCCTCCCCGCCGAGCGCGACTGCGTGTGCGCGACCGCGCTCTCGGGCGCGCGCTTCGAGCCGTAAGGGGTCTCGATGGGCCGAGCCACTCGTCTCGCCGCGGCGCCGCTCCTCGCGGCGACCGTCCTCGCGCTCGCCGCGTGCGGCGCCGACACCTCCGAACCGGGCTCGAGCGTGTCCTCGGCCGGGGTGTTCGAGCTCCGGCCGGTGCTCGAGGTCGTCGCCACTGGGGCGCCGGGATGGGACGCGCTCGAGGTGACGTGCCTCGGTGCGGAGATCACCGGCTCCACGGCCTGCCTCGACCCGAGCGACGCCGCCGTGCGGGAGGTCGTGCTCGTCGACGCTTCGGGTGAGACGAAGTACCGGCTCGGGCCGGCCGCCCTCACGGCCGAGGATGTGGCCTCCGCGGAGGCGACCGAGGTGGGCCCCGCATCGTCGTGGGCGGTCGTGATCAAGCTCACGCAGGACGGCGCGCAGGCGTTCCAGGAGTTCACGACCGGGCTGGTCGGCGAGCGGATCGCGATCGTCTCGGACGGGGTCGTCGTGTCCGCGCCGACGGTCCAAGAGCCGATCACGAGCGGCCTCGTGCAAGCGGGCAACCTCTCGAAGGCCGACGCCGAGGCGCTCGCCCGGCGGCTCGGCCAGATCTGACGGCGGCCGGTAGCCTTCCCCGCATGGCCGAACCCGTGCTCGTGACGATCGAGCTCCGCTTCCGCACCGAGGACGACCCCCAACAGCTCGGCGACCGCATCCGCGAATCGGTCGCGATGATCGTTGGGCGGGATCGCCTCGAGGATTACCGACTCCGGGTGCTCCCGCTCTCGCCGCCGAAGGGCCCGCGAGCGGTGTGATGCATCGCACAGACCGCTCGAGCCTCGAGCGGTAGCGTCGCCTGCGCCCCCTCCCGGCACGAGGCGGAGGTCGGCATGCGACGGTTGTTCCTGCGACGCTGGTCGCGACGGTCCAAGGCGATGCTCGTGCTGGCTGCGGCGTGCGGGCTCGGCGCGTTCGGGATGGTCCGCGGGTACGAGGCTCGGCTCGCGGCGCTGCGGCCGGTCGTCGGCGCGCCGGTCCCCGTGGTTGTGGCCGCACACCCCCTCGTCCGGGGCGCCGTCTTGGGCGAGGACTCCCTGCGGCTCCAGCAGGTGCCGTCCGCGTTCGCGCCGCCCGGCGCGCTCCGGTCGATCGCCGAGGCGGTCGGCGATACGCTCGTCTCGGATCTCGCCGAGGGCGAGGCCGTGACGCGCACGCGGGTCGGGACGGCCGGGGGTCCGGTCGCGGCCCAGGTGCCGAGCGGGCTCCGCGCCTTCGTGGTGCCCTCGGGCATGCCGGCGGGGAGCGTGCGGGCCGGCGATCACGTGGACGTGCTCGCGACCTTCGGCGGACCGCGCCCCTACTCCGACACCGTCGCGAGCGGTCTCGAGGTCCTCTCGGTGCTCGAGGCCGAGCAGGCGGGGTTCACGGCCTCGGGCTCGGCAGCGGACGGGCCGTCGCTCGTGCTCCTCGTCACGCCCGACGCCGCCGAGCGTCTCGCGTACGCGAAGGCGTTCGCCGACCTCACGGTCACGATCGCCGGACCCGGTTGATCCGGGCGCCGGTCGCTTCCGCGG
>JBLNAW010000307.1:0-10553 GCA_050259555.1 Solirubrobacterales bacterium | reverse complement strand
GACGAGGTGGACTCGATCCTCATCGACGAGGCCCGCACGCCGCTCATCATCAGCGGCATGGTGGCCGACAGCGCGAAGTGGTACCAGACGTTCGCGCGTCTCGTGCCGCGGCTGAAGGTGGACGTGGACTACGAGGTCGACGAGGCGAAGAAGACCGTCGCGGTGACCGAGGCCGGCGTCGCGAAGGTCGAGGAGGCCCTCGGGCTCGACAACCTCTACGAGCACGTGCACACGCCGCTCGTGCACCACCTCCAGAACGCGCTCCGCGCGAAGGAGCACTACCACCGCGACGTCGAGTACATCGTGACGAACGGCGAGGTGAAGATCGTCGACGAGTTCACCGGGCGCGTTCTCGAGGGCCGGCGCTACTCCGAGGGCCTCCATCAGGCGATCGAGGCCAAGGAGGGTGTTCGGATCAAGGAGGAGAACCAGACCCTCGCGACGATCACGATCCAGAACTACTTCAAGATGTACGAGAAGCTCGCCGGCATGACCGGTACGGCGAAGACGCAGCTCGCCGAGTTCGAGGAGGTCTACAAGCTCGGCGTCGCCGAGATCCCGACGAACCGGGACATGATCCGCAACGACGAGCAGGACCTGATCTACAAGTCCGAGGACGCGAAGTGGAACGCGGTCGTCGAGGACCTCGTCGAGCGGCACGAGGCCGGCCAGCCGGTCCTCGTCGGTACCGTCTCGATCGAGAAGTCGGAGCGGCTCTCGACCCTGCTGAACCGCCGCGGCGTCCCGCACCACGTCCTGAACGCCAAGAACCACGAGAAGGAGGCGATGATCGTCGCCCAGGCCGGGCGCAAGGGCTCGGTCACGGTGGCGACGAACATGGCCGGCCGAGGCGTCGACATCCTGCTCGGCGGGAACCCCGAGTACCTCGCACGCCAGGAGATGGCCGCGCGCGACTTCGACAACGACCGCTACCTCATGTTCGAGATGGACGAGGAGGAGCGCGCCGAGTACGAGGCCGAGTACGAGCCGATCTACCGCAAGTTCCGCCAGGGCACCGACGCCGAGCATGAGGAGGTCGTGGCGCTCGGCGGGCTGTACGTGCTCGGCACCGAGCGGCACGAGTCGCGTCGGATCGACAACCAGCTCCGAGGCCGGTCCGGCCGCCAGGGCGACCCCGGCGAGTCGATGTTCTACCTCTCGCTCGAGGACGACCTGATGCGGATGTTCGCGAGCGACCGGGTCGCCTCCATCATGGAGCGTCTGAAGTGGCCGGACGACGAGCCGATCACCGCGAAGATGGTGACCCGCGCCGTCGAGAGCGCCCAGCGGCAGATCGAGGAGCTCAACTTCGAGCGACGCAAGAACATCCTGAAGTACGACGACGTGATGAACACCCAGCGCCAGGTGATCTACGCCGAGCGCGAGAAGATCCTCCACGGCGCCGACTTCAAGGACGAGGCGCTCGACATGGTCGAGGACGTCGTGCGCCGCACGATCCAGCGCGTCGCGCCGCCCGAGGCCTTCACCGAGGAATGGGACCACGACGTCGTGCTCGCCGGCGTCGCAGAGGTCTTCCCGACGAAGATGACGACGGCGGACCTGGACGAGGTCGTGAACTCCGCGCAGCTCGAGGAGCAGGCGGTCGAGGAGGCTCTGGAGCTGTACGAGGAGAAGGAGCGTGCGATCGGCTCGGAGACGATGCGTGAGCTCGAGCGGATGGTGCTCCTCAACATCACCGACACGAAGTGGCGCGAGCACCTCTACGAGATGGACTACCTGCAGGAGGGTATCCACCTGCGGGCCTACGCGCAGAAGGACCCGCTCACCGAGTACCGGCGCGAGGCCTACGAGATGTTCGAGGAGCTCACGGACTCGATCCGCGACGACTTCGTCCGGTACATCTACCGCGTCGAGCTCGTGCGCCAGGACGAGCCCGGGCGCCCTCGGCCGCAGCGCATCTCGGAGAACCGTGGCGACGATCCGGTCCCGAGTGCCACCGGGGCCGCCCCGCAGGCCGTGAGCGACAAGGTGCCGCGCAACGCGCCCTGTCCCTGCGGGAGCGGCAAGAAGTACAAGAAGTGCCACGGCGCCGTCGCCTGAGGGCGACCGCGTGCCAGCGACCTCACGGAACGAGACCCGGCCGGGGGGCCGACCGGGTCTCGTCGTCCGTGGACGCGGGTGAGGTCACGAACCTCGGATGATCCTCTCGATCAGCGCCGCCTTCGGGCCGGCGATGTCGAGGGCTTCGTTCGCGGCGCTCGGCTCGGTCGAGACGCCCTCGTTCGTGCCCTGCTCGAACGCGCCGGACTTGAGGGCGGCCATCTCGGCGACGCTGTCGGGCGAGCCCGCCGTCGTCTGCTCGATCGCCGTGGGCTGCCGCGTGGGGCCGGTCGTCGTCCCGCTGCCCGAGAGCGAGACCACGACGATCGCTGCGGCCAGGACGAGCGCCACGGCCACGCCGATCCACGTCGAGGAGCGCGGAACGCTTCCCCTTCGCACCGTCTCGGTGTTCGCGCTCATCGTCTTCTCCCTTCCCTCTCGACTGGCTCGAGCCTAGGTCTCGGGGGTTCGGGGGTCGGTGCTCGCGGACACCGAGCCGGTGTGACGTGCGGCACGGGCTGCTCGGCGTGCGGGCATCCGCGGCGGGATCAGGCCGCTGCTAACCTCCCTGGGTCATGACGGATCACACCGAGCGCCTCGAGGACCTCGCCGAGCGCATCGCGCACGCGAAGGAGTTCCTTTGACGTCGCCGGCAAGCGCGCTCGCGCGACCGAGCTCGAGCAGCAGGTTTCGGACCCGTCGCTCTGGGACGATCCGGCCCGCGGCCAGCGCCTGACCACCGAGCTCTCGCGCCTGCGGGCCGAACTCGATCGCTTCGATGCCTTCGAGCGGCGGCTCGGCGACGCCCGCGCGATGGACGAGCTCCTCGCGGCCGAGGCCGACCCCGAACTCCAGGCCGAGCTCGCGCGAGCCGTCCGCGACCTGGAGGCCGATCTCGCGAAGCTCGAGCTCGCGACGCTGCTCGGCGGCGAGTTCGACCGCAACGACGCGGTCGCCACGCTGCACGCGGGAGCCGGCGGCACCGAGTCGCAGGACTGGGCCGAGATGCTGCTGCGGATGTACCTGCGCTGGGCCGAGCGCACGAAGATGGACGTGGAGGTCGACGAGGTCCTCTACGGCGACGAGGCCGGCATCAAGAGCTCGACGTTCATCGTCCACGGCATCAACGCGTACGGCCTGCTCTCGGCCGAGCGCGGCGTGCACCGCCTCGTGCGGATCAGCCCCTTCGACGCGGCGAAGCGGCGGCACACGTCGTTCGCGTCGCTCGACGTGATCCCGCTGCTCGAGGAGTCGCAGGAGGAGGACCTCGAGATCCCCGATGACGACCTGCGGATCGACGTCTTCCGATCGAGCGGGCCGGGTGGACAGTCGGTGAACACGACCGACTCCGCGGTTCGCATCACCCACCTGCCGACCGGCATCGCCGTCGCGTGCCAGAACGAGCGCTCGCAGCTCCAGAACCGCGCCGTCGCGATGCGGATCTTGAAGGCGCGCCTGTCCGAGCGGATGCGCGAGGAGCAGCAGGAGCGCCTCGAGAACCTCCGCGGCGAGCGGAAGGGGATCGACTTCGGCTCGCAGATCCGCTCGTACGTGCTCGCGCCCTACCGCCTCGTGAAGGACCACCGCACGAACGTCGAGATCGGCGACGTGGATCGCGTGCTCGACGGCGACCTGGACGAGCTGATCGAGGCCGAGCTCAGGCGTCGCGCCGAGGGCTCCGGCGCCTGAGCTCGACGAGCGCGAGCCCGCCGGCGAGGGCGAGGAGCGCGAGCCAGACGACGACCGACCCCGCGATGCCGCGCGCGATCGCCGGCTCCCGGTACTCGAGCCGGATCTCGTGCCGTCCCGCCGGCACGGGAACGCCCTGGAGCAGGTAGTCGGCTCGCAGGACCGGGGCCGGCTCTCCGTCCACGGTCGCCGACCATCCGCGGTCCCACGCGTTGCGGATCACGACGATCGCGTTCGTCGGCGTGTCGACCGTGACGCGCACGTCCTCGGGCCGGGTCTCCCGATAGGTCGAGGTCGCGATCCCTTCGACCGCCCCGAGCGCCGGCGAGGGCTCGAGGCCCGGGTTGCCCTCGACGATCGCCTCGGTCGCCGGGTCGAACCCGCGGGTGAGGACCGACTCGAGCGCTGGCACGCCGCTCGAGACCGACCGCCACGCCGGCACCACCGAGACGCGGCGCTCCCACCCCTGGACCTCGACGAGGGTATCCCCGCGCTCGGTGAGGAGCGGCCGAGCCGCGATCGGCGGCGTGACGCCCTCGGGCACGATCATGTAGCGGATGCCGAGGAGCCGGACGTCCTCTTCCGACGGCGCCTGCAGGACCGAGGCGTTGTAGAAGACTGGCAGCTGGTCCGTCGCCCGGATGTACGACCAGTACCGGGGGAGCTGGATCGGCGAGTAGCCGAGGACGTCGGGGAGCCGGAACACGATCGCGCGGCCGAGCAGGAGCGCCGGCCAGTCGGTCGGAGCCTGCGTGAAGAGGTAGCCCTTGTTGAAGTACACGGTCGGCTGGATCCACGCGACGTATCGCCCGTCGCCGATCCCCGACGTCGCGATCTGCTGCGCGATCGGCCCGGGGGTGAGGTACCGGTCGAGCGGCACGTCGGGCCACTTCAGGGGGCCGTGGATCAGGGCGGGATGATCCCGTCCCTCGAGACCGAGGTAGATCGTCCCGCCCTGGTACGTCGAGGACCAGATCGCGCCGGCGAGCAGCTCGGCGGTGAGGACGCCCACGAGGGCCAGCGCTGCGTGGCGCCTGCGCCGAAGGACGGCACGGACGGCGAAGGCGAACGCCGCCGCGCCGAGCACGAACAGGACGAAGCGCACCGGTCTCGCGCCGAGCGCGAGCGGCAGCGCGAGCACCACCGCGAGCGCTCCGCCGATCCACCAGCGGACCTCGCGCGCCGAGGGAGGCCGCTCGAGGAGCGACTGGAGCCCGAGGGCCCCCAGGACCGGCACGACGAGGAACGCGAGGTACCGCAGCCGGCCGGGGTTGTGGAGATAGACGTCGCCGAACGGCAGCCGCAGGACGAGATCGCGCAGCCACGTCGTGCCGACGAGGAGCGTGATTGTCGCGAGGTACGAGACCACCGCGGTGACCCCGAACGCGAGCGCCACCGCTCGGCGGCGGGCGTCGCGGAACGCCATCGGGGCGAGGAGCAACATCGTCGCGCCGACGTACGCGCCGGGTGCGCTCGCGAGCGCGAAGGGCCAGCCGCTCCAGATGCCCCTGTCCGGGATCGGGCGGTCCTCGACGCCGGCCGCCCGCGCGAGCGTGCCCTCGAGCGCGCCGTAGCCCGCCCGTAGGCTCGAGCGCGAGATGAGCGCGAACCTCGGCACCAAGATCGCGAGGCTCGCGAGCGGTAGGAACGCGAAGAACCCGGCGCCGAGGGCGAGCGCCTTCGGCCATCGGCTCCGCCCGGCTCGGACCTGCTGGACGAGGCGCGCCACGACGTAGGCGAACGCGAGCCCGGAGCACATGACGAGCCCGTGGGACAGGTGGGCGGACGCGACCTGGCCCCAGGCGAACGCCGCGAGCGCGAGCCACGGCAGCCGGTGGAGCAACCGCTCGGCCCCCAGGTACCCGGAGGCGCCGACGAGGACGAGGGGTGTCCACGCGAGCGTGCCGGCGAACGGCATCGAGATCGCGACGGTCGAGGCCCCGATGGACATCGCGACCGAGAGACCGCCTGCGGTGGCCGCGACGCGGCCGAGACGCTCGCGGCGCAGGAACCAAAGCGTGCCGAGCCCCGCGAGGATCGGGTTCAGCACGATGAGCGCGCGCAGGCCGCCGCCGCACCCGAAGAGCCACGAGAGCACCATGCTCGGCAGGTAGAGCCACCCGCTCTGCGGGTCGGCGGCGAACGGCGTGCCGATCATCTCGAATGGGTTCCACAGAGGCACGTGCGTGGTCGACAGGGCGCGGCCCATCAGGCACGAGCGGGGGAGCCAGAACGAAAGGATGTCGGGGTGCTGATTCGTGAGGAGGTTCGCGAACGCGAAACCGCGGAGCGCGACGAGCACCGAGACGACGATCAGCGTGGGTCCCGCGAGGGCGAGCAGGGTCCTCCGCCACCGGGGTTCGGCCGGCGCTCCGAGCGGAGCGGCGACCGGTCCGCCCTCGCGCTCGGCCGTCTGCATCGCGGGGGAAGGGTAGTGGAAGCTTCGTTCCCTCGGCCTGGGGGGTCTGTTAGACTCCGCGCGGCCCGAAGCCCTCGACGTTTCCCTTAAGACCCCACATGATCAGTCTTCAGCACGTCACCAAGACCTTCAAGAACGGCACCACGGCGCTCGACGACGTCACGGTCGAGATCGAGAAGGGCGAGTTCGTCTTCATCGTGGGCGCGTCCGGCTCCGGCAAGTCCACCTTCATCCGCCTGCTCCTCAAGGAAGAGGAGACCTCGAAGGGCGAGATCTACGTCGCCGGCAAGCACCTCGCCAAGCTCACGTCGTGGAAGGTGCCGCACCTGCGCCGGAACATCGGCACGGTGTTCCAGGACTTCAAGCTGCTCCAGGACAAGAACGTGTTCGAGAACGTGGCGTTCGCGCTCGAGGTGATCGGCAAGCCGAAGCACGTCATCGACCAGCGCGTGCCCGAGATCCTCGAGTACGTCGGCCTGTCCGACAAGCTGAACAACTTCCCCGACGAGCTCTCGGGCGGCGAGCAGCAGCGCGTGTCGATCGCTCGCGCCTGCGTGAACCGTCCCCTGGTGCTCCTGGCCGACGAGCCGACGGGCAACCTGGACCCGAGCACGTCGGTGGACATCATGCGGCTGCTCGACAAGGTGAACCGCATCGGCACGACCGTCGTCATGGCCACGCACGACCAGGCGATCGTCGACGCGATGCGGCGCCGCGTGATCGAGCTCGACAAGGGCAAGGTCATCCGCGACCAGTCCCGAGGGGTGTACAGCTAGTGGCGCGCTTCGAGTCGCTCTTCCGGGAGACGACCTCGAGCCTGCGCCGGAACGGCCTGGTGGCGTTCGCGGCGATCTCGACCACGTTCATCGCGCTCCTGCTGTTCGGGCTGGCGCTGCTGATCAGCCGTCAGGTGAACCTGATGATCGAGCAGGCCACCGGGAACGTGGAGGTCGCCGTCTACCTCACGGATCCGGTGAACCCGGACACGGTGACGTCGCTGACCGAGACGCTGACCGAGCTGCCGGCCGTGGCCGACGTGCAGTTCGAAACCAAGGCCGAAGCGTGCGCCCGGTACAAGATCCTGTTCCGTAACCAACGCTCCCTCGTCAACTCCGTCGACTGCGACGCGCTCCCCGCGTCCCTGCGAGTGAAGCTGAGCGACGCGGAGCAGTTCGCACAGGTCGCCGCCGTTCTCAAGGGCCAGCCGGGCATCGACCGTGTCGTCGATCAGGCGGCGTTCCTAGACAAGCTGTTCGCGATCACTCGGGTCTTCCGCGTCGGCGTGCTGCTCGTCGCGCTCGTCATGCTGGTGTCCGCGATCATCCTCATCGCGAACACGGTGCGGATGGGGCTGTTCGCCCGGCGCAAGGAGATCGGCATCATGAAGCTCGTCGGGGCGACGAACTGGCGCATCCGATTGCCCTTCCTCGTCGAGAGCCTGATCGAGAGCCTGATCGGAGCGATCGCCGCGATCTTCGTGCTGTTTGGGCTCAAGGTGGCGTTCATCAACCCCCTCTACAACGACATCAAGTTCGTCCCCTGGGTCAACAACAGCGACATCCTCGCGCTCACACCGGGACTGCTCCTCGCCGGAGGGGTGGTCGCGGTGTTCGCCGCGGTCGTCGGGATGCGTCGCTTCCTCGACGTCTAGATGGCTCCGCAGAAGGCGGACCGCGCCGGCGAGAAGACGGTCGTCTCGAACCGCCGAGCGCTCCACGACTACGAGATCCTCGAGCGCTTCGAGACCGGCATCGTGCTGACCGGCGCCGAGGTGAAGTCGCTCCGCGGCGGTCACGGCTCGCTCGCCGAGGCGTTCGCCCGCGTGCGGGGCGGCGAGGTCTGGATCGAGGGGTTCCACATCCCGCCGTACGAGAACGCGATGGACAAGGCGCACTGGGACCCGATCCGCGCGCGCAAGCTCCTGCTCCACCGCAAGGAGATCGAGCGCCTGATCGGCAAGACCGCCGAGAAGGGGCTCGCGCTGGTGCCGCTCCGCGCCTACTTCACGCACGGGATGGCCAAGCTCGAGATCGGTCTCGGCCGGGGCAAGCGCCAGTACGACAAGCGCCAGGCGATCGCCGAGCGCGAGCACAAGCGCGAGCTCGAGCGCGAGGCCGCCCGCCGTGGTCGCTCGGCCTGACGGAGCCCGCGCGTATACTCGCTGGACAACCGCATATGGGGGTGTACTGGCTTCGACTTGAGCGGATACCGCTCGGGGGAAGCGGGCCGAGGTCCCCGGATGCCTCGTGAAAAGCCGGGACAAACACAAGCGCCGATACTGAATACGCGCTCGCTGCCTAGGTAGCTAGGTAGCCGTCCGCCGCGGGTCGCCTGCGACCGCGGGTCGGGCGTCGTGAGCAGGCTCACGGGGACGGTTCCGCTCGGGGGCCGCCGCCGGACATCGAACCCGGGCTGGCCGAGAGGTGCTCCGCCGGTGGGAGCCTCGAGGCGAGATCTTCCCGCCGGCTGCGCCCGGAGAAGTCCCGGACGGTCGCCCAAGGACAGGGGTTCGAATCCCCTCACCTCCACTCTCGTTCGGCTCACGTATGGGTTTGAATCCGCGGGCGCCCTGGGAGAGGCTTCGCGGGTGATCTGCGGAGCCTGTGGCCAGGAGAATCCGGCCGTCTCCCGATTCTGTGGCGCCTGTGGCGCCGCCCTCTCCTTGGAGACGTCGGCAGGTGTCCGCAAGATCGTGACGGTGGTCTTCTGCGACCTCGTCGGCTCGACGGCACTCGGGGAGCGCAGCGACCCCGAGGTCCTGCGCGAGCTCATGTCTCACTACCACGCCGAGCTCCGGAGGATCCTCGAGCGCCACGGCGGCACCGTCGAGAAGTTCGTCGGCGACGCGGCGATGGCGATCTTCGGCCTGCCTCAGGTGCACGAGGACGACGCGCTCCGAGCCGTGCGCTCCGCGGTCGAGATGCGGGACGCCGTGGCGAGTTTCGGACTCGAGGTGCGGATCGGCGTCAACACCGGCGAGGTCGTGGCCGGTATCGGCGAGACGCTCGCCACGGGCGACGCCGTGAACGTGGCGGCCCGTTTCGAGCAGGCCGCCGGCGCCGGCGAGGTCCTGATCGGCTCGGCGACCGAGCGTCTCGCCCGTGATTCGATCCGCGCTGAGGCGGTCGAGCCGCTCACGCTGAAGGGCAAGAGCGAGCCGGTCCCCGCGTATCGCGTGCTCGGGCTGCTGAACGACGTGCCCGCGTTCACGCGCCCCATCGACGCGCCGTTCGTGGGACGAGCGGAGGAGCTCGATCGGCTCCTGCGCGTGCTCGCCTCGGCGGTCTACACGAAGACGCCCCAGCTCGCGACGATCGTGGGGCCGCCGGGGATCGGCAAGTCGCGGCTGGCGCGCGAGCTGCTCGGACGAGCCGAGGCTCGCATCCTGGTCGGTCGTTGCCTCTCGTACGGCGAGGGCATCACCTACTGGCCGCTCGCGGAGATCGCCTCGCAGATCGACGACGTGCGGGCGGCGCTCGACGGCGACCGCGACGCGGAACTCGTCGCGGCCCGTGTCGACGCGGCGGTCGGCGCGAGCGCGACGACCGCCAGTCCCGAGGAGATCGCCTGGGGAGCCCGGAGGCTGTTCGAAGCGCTCGCGGCGAGGCGGCCGCTCGTCGTCGTCTTCGATGACATCCACTGGGCAGAGCCGGTGCTGCTCGACCTCATCGAGTATGTCGCCGCGTTCGCGGAGGACGTTCCGCTCCTCGTGCTGTGCATGGCGAGGCCCGACCTGTTCGAGTTGCGCCCCGCGTGGACCACGCCGAAGCCCAACGCGACGCTGGTCACGCTCGACCCTCTCTCCGGATCGGACAGCGAGACGCTGGTGACGCTCCTCGGCGGCGTCTCGGCCGAGGCGCGAGCCCGGATCGTCGAGGCCGCCGAGGGCAATCCGTTGTTCGTCGAGCAGTTCGTCGCGATGCGGGCGGACGTCGGTGACCACGAGCTCGAGGTACCACCGACGCTGCAGGCGCTCCTCGCCGCGCGGATCGACCTGCTCGCGGAGCCGGAGCGTGCGGTGCTGGAGCGCGGATCGGTCGAGGGACGGCTCTTCCACCGCGGGTCGGTCGCGGCGCTCCTGCCCGAGTCGGAGCGGCGCGACGTCGGCGGACGTCTCCTGACGTTGGTCCGCAAGGAGCTGATCCGACCGGATCGGGCGACGATGCCGGGCGACGACGGGTTCCGCTTCGGCCACATCCTCATCCGCGACGCGGCGTACGAGGCCGTGCCGAAACGACAGCGGGCAGCGCTGCACGAGCGATTCGCGGACTGGCTCGCCTCGGCGCTCGGCGAGGACGCGTCATGCCGGCGATGTGGTCGGCGATGCGGGTGGGCAGGTCCCCTGGGGCCTGATGGTACTCCGGGGGCACCGCGTCGGGATGGT
>JBLNAW010000306.1:0-5676 GCA_050259555.1 Solirubrobacterales bacterium | reverse complement strand
TCGCGTTCTCGACCGTGATCGATCTGATCGTCGTCCACTTCGGCCGGGGCAACGTCGACAAGGTCGTCGGGATCGAGGCGCGGGGATTCATCATCGCCTCGCCCGTCGCGTATCACGCGGGAGCGGGGTTCGTGCCGGTGCGCAAGAAGGACAAGCTGCCCTGGCACACGGAGATGGCCGAGTACACGCTCGAGTACGGCTCGGCCTGCCTCGAGATCCACCAGGACGCCGTCTCCCCGGGCGAGCGGGTGCTCATCGTCGACGACGTGCTCGCGACCGGCGGCACCGCTCGAGCGACGGCCGACCTCGTCGAGCGCATCGGCGGCAAGGTCGTTGGCATCGCGTGCCTCATCGAGCTGGATTTCCTGAAGGGCCGCTCCCAACTCGAGGGCTACGACCTGTTCACGCTCCTGAACTACTGAGACATCCTCCCTCGGTGGGTTCGCGGCCCCGGCGTACACTGGCCATCCTCGGAAGGAGCCCCTCGTGGACGGCCGTGAGCAGGTCAAACAGGAGCGACGCGGCGGGATCTTGTCGCGCCTTCGCCCCGGGACCGGCGAGCCCGAGACCCCTCGCGACGGGCTCGAGCTGCTCCTGCACACGGTCCGCGGCTACAACGCGAAGGCGGACCTGAAGGAGATCGAGCGCGCCTACCGCTTCGCCGAGGAGCATCACGAAGGGCAGAAGCGGCTCTCGGGCGAGGACTTCATCACCCACCCCCTCTCGGTCACGCAGATCCTCGCGGAGCTCGGGCTCGACACGACGACGCTCGTGGCGGCGCTGCTGCACGACACGGTCGAGGACACCCAGGTCACGGTGGAGGAGCTCGAGGAGGGCTTCGGCCCGGAGATCGCCCGGATCGTGGACGGACTCACGAAGCTGGACGCGCTCGAGTTCCGCAGCCGCGAGCAGGAGCAGGCCGAGAACGTCCGCAAGATGATCGTCGCGATGGCGGGCGACATCCGCGTCCTGCTCATCAAGCTCGCCGATCGGCTGCACAACATGCGCACGCTCTCGGCGCTGCCGAAGCCGAAGCAGCACCGGATCGCGACGGAGACGATCGAGATCTACGCGCCGCTCGCGCACCGGCTCGGCGTCCAGCAGATCAAGTGGGAGCTCGAGGACCTGTCGTTCAAGACGCTGCACCCCGGCCCGTACCGCGAGATCGCGAACCTCGTCGAGCGCCGTCGCGAGGAGCGTCAGGAGTACATCGACGGGATCCTCGAGGCGGCCACCACCCGTCTGCGGGAGGCGGGATTGCGCGCGGACGTCGCCGGGCGGCCGAAGCACCTGTACTCGATCTACGAGAAGATGGTCGTCGGCGGGAAGGACTTCAACGAGATCTTCGACCTCACCGCCCTCCGGATCCTCGTCGACTCGGTACGCGATTGCTACGGCGCGCTCGGCGCGATCCACTCGCTCTGGAAGCCGGTGCCGGGGCGCTTCAAGGACTACATCGCGATGCCCAAGTCGAACATGTACCAGTCCCTCCACACGACGGTCGTCGGGCCCGGTGGGCGACCGATCGAGGTCCAGATCCGGACCCACGAGATGCACCGCACGGCCGAGTTCGGCATCGCGGCGCACTGGCGTTACAAGGAAGGTCGAGACGGCAAGCGCTCGAAGGATGCCGCCGACCTCGCGTGGCTCGGTCAGATGCTCGAGTGGCTGAAGGACATGGCCGACCCCCGAGAGTTCATGGAGGGTCTCAAGATCGACCTGTACGGCGGACAGGTCTTCGTCTTCACGCCGAAGGGCGACGTCATGAACCTGCCCGCCGGCGCGACGCCGGTGGATTTCGCGTACGCGATCCACACGGAGGTCGGGCACCGCACGATCGGCGCGAAGGTGAGCGGGCGGCTGGTCCCCCTCGACTACGAGCTGCGGACCGGGGACGCGGTCGAGATCCTCACCTCGAAGGCCCAGGGGGAGGGGCCGTCGCAGGACTGGCTGAAGTTCGTCCAGACGCCGCGAGCTCGGAACAAGATCCGCCAGTGGTTCACCCGGGAGCGACGCGAGGATGCGATCGACGAGGGCCGGGACGCGCTCCAGCGGGTGATGCGCCGGCAGAACGTGCCCTTCAAGCGGCTGGCGACCGAGGAGGCGCTTCGGGGGCTCGCCGACGAGATGAAGTTCCCGGACCTCGACTCGCTGTACGCGGCGATGGGGGAGGGCCACGTCTCGCCGCAGTCGGTCGTCGCTCGGCTGACGCGGATGGTGAGCGGGACGCCCCAGGAGGACGTGACCGAGGTGCCGCTCGCGAGGCCCGTCCGCATCGAGAAGGCGGACGTGACCTCCGGCGTGGTCGTGCCGGGCTCCGTGGACGTGTGGGTGAAGCTCGCGCGGTGCTGCACCCCGGTGCCGGGCGACGAGATCATGGGCTTCGTGACGCGGGGCCAGGGCGTCTCGGTCCACCGGACCGACTGCCCGAACGCGAAGGCTCTGATGAACGAGCCGGAGCGCCTGATCGACGTCTCCTGGCGGCCGGGCAAGTCGACGAGCTTCGTCGTCTCGGTGCAGGTCGAGGCCCTCGACCGGACCCGCCTGCTCTCCGACGTGGCGACGGTCCTGTCGGACAACCATGTGAACATCCTCACGGCGACGTCGACGGTCGGCCGGGACCGGACGGTGACCCTGCGCTTCACGTTCGAGCTGGGGGACATCACGCACCTCGGCGGGATCCTCGCGGACGTGAAGAAGATCGAGAACGTGTACGACGCCTTCCGGGTCGTCCCCCGGTGAGGGTCCTCCTCCAGCGCGTCTCCCGGGCTGCGGTCCGCGTCCGCGAAGAGCTCGTGGCCGAGATCGGACCGGGGCTGCTCCTGCTCGTCGGCGTCGGTCGCGAGGACGGGTTCGGCGAGTACGACCGCCTCGCCGAGAAGGTCTTCAACCTCCGGGTGTTCGAGGACGAGCAGGGCAAGATGAACCGCTCCCTCTCCGACGTCGGTGGCGAGGTGCTGGTCGTCCCGCAGTTCACCCTGTACGGCAGCGTCCGCAAGGGTAGGCGGCCTTCGTGGGACGGCGCCGCCCCTCCCGAGCTGGCGGCGGACCGCGTCGAGGCCTTCGCACGTGCCCTCGAGGCTCGCGGTGCGGCGGTCCGGCGCGGCGCCTTCCGCGAGCACATGGAGGTCGAGCTCGTGAACGACGGCCCCGTCACGATCTGGATCGACGCCGCCGAGCTCTGACCTGCCTTGACGAGCACGGCCCGGCGCGATTGCCTGATCCCTCGCGGCCCGTCGTGAGGAGGGAGAGATGGCGGAGGTCTGGACGCTCGGACGCTGGGTGGCGAAGCCGGGGCAGGAGGAGGCGTTCGCGGACGCCTGGCGGGAGATGGCCGAATGGACCCTCGGCGAGTTCCCGGGGTCCGTGGGGACCCTCCTCCGCGACCGCGAGCGACCGAACGTGTTCTTCTCGTTCGGGCCGTGGCGAGACCTCGAGCAGGCCGAGGCCTGGCGGGCGATGCCCGGCTTCGGCGAGCGGGTCCAGCGCATCCGTGCGTTGCTCGAGGACTTCGAGCCGCACACGTTGGATCCGGCCGCGATCGTCGGAGGGCCGGCGGGAGGGTAGGAGCGCCAGGTCGGATACCATGACCGGCGCATGTACCTCGACGTCTTCTCCGACAACTCGTTCGAGTCCAACTGCTGGCTGATCGGGGCGAACGGCACCGACGAGGCCGTCGTGGTCGACCCGGGCTTCTCGCCGCGAGCGGTCCACACCATGCTCGAGGCCGAAAGCAGGCGCCCGGTCGCCGTGCTCGCCACGCACGGCCACTTCGACCACATCGGCTCGGCCGCCGAGTTCTGCGGCGACGACCTGCCGTTCTACATCCACGAGGGCGACATCCAGGCGCTGACGGACACGGTCGCGTGGGGAGCGGGCCACGCCGCGCCGCCCGTGCCGGTGAAGGACGTCCGAACCCTCGTCGACGGCGACGTCCTCACGTTCGCCGGGTTCCGGATCGAGGTCCTGCACACGCCGGGCCACACGCCGGGCAGCGTCTGCTTCCGCACCGACGGGTGGGTGGTCTCGGGCGACCTCGTGTTCGCGGGCTCGATCGGCCGGAGCGACTTCCCGAACTCGGACACGGCGGCGATGCAGCGGAGCCTGCGGAGGTTCCTCGAGCTCCCGGACGAGCTCCCGGTGTTCCCGGGTCACGGGCCCCGGACGACGGTCGGTCGAGAACGGGTCCGCAACCCGTTCCTCGTGGAGCTGGGCTGATGGCCGATCTCGCTCCGCCGCGGGGCACCCAGGACCTGCTCGCCGGCCGCGCCGACGCGATGCTCGCTCTCTACGAGGATGCCCACCGGCTCGCGCGGCTCTTCGGCTTCCGCTACGTGGAGACCCCGACGTTCGAGCAGACGGAGATCTTCGCGCGGGCGGCGGGCGAGACCTCCGACATCGCGACGAAGGAGATGTACACGTTCCAGGACAAGGGCGGTCGTTCGCTCACGCTTCGGCCCGAGATCACCCCGGGGATCGTGCGTGCGTACCTCGACCGTGCACACCAGCTCGGGACGCCGTTCCGCGGGTACTTCATCGGGACCTGCTTCCGTCACGGGCGCCCGCAGGCGGGGCGTCTGCGGGAGTTCCGGCAGTTCGACGTGGAGGTGATCGGTGATCCCAGCCCGGGCTCGGACGTCGAGGTGATCGAGATCGCGGACCGGTTCCTCCGCGCACGAGGGCTGCAACGGCTGACGCTGAAGCTGAACTCCATCGGCGATCCCGTGTGCAGGCCGGCCTATCGCGAACGCCTGATCGCGTACTTCGAGCCCCACATCGATGAGCTCGATGAGGATTGCCGCCTGCGCCTCCGCGGGAACCCGCTCCGCGTGTTCGACTGCAAGGTGGATGGGGACAAGGACTTCGTGCTGGCGGCACCGACCGTCACGGAACATCTGTGTGAGGCATGCGAGGCGCACTTCGCCGGGGTACGCGCCGGCCTCGACCGAGCCGGCGTCGCGTACAAGGTCGACCCCCGCCTCGTTCGGGGGCTCGACTACTACACGCGAACCGCGTTCGAGTTCGTGAGCGGGGTCCTCGCCAGGTCGAAGCAGGGAACGGTCTGCGGCGGTGGGCGCTACGACGGACTCGCCGAGGTGCTCGGCGGACCGCCGACGCCGGGAACGGGGTTCGGCCTCGGGTTGGACCGCGTGCTCCTCGCGATGGAGGGCGAGGAGCGGACGCTCCCACCCGAACGCTCGCCGCTCGTGTTCGTCGTCTCCGTGGGCGAGGGTGTGCGAGGTGCCGCTGCCGCGCTCCTGCGCGACCTCCGGGCGTCCGGGATCTCGGCGGTTTCCGCGTACGAGGACCGGCCGCTGAAGGCGCAACTGCGGATGGCCGACCGGACGGGGGCGGCGTACGCCGCGATCCTCGGTGAGCGAGAGGCGGCCGAGGGCGTCGTCACGCTCCGGCGGCTCGCCGACGGCAACCAGCAGGAGGTGCCGTCCGTGGATCTGATGGACCGGCTGACCCGGCTCGAGACGGAGTGACGATGCCCGAGATGCGGACGACGATGCGGACGCACGCATGCGGCGAGCTCCGCGCCGAGCACGTGGGCTCCGAGGTCACCCTCTGCGGTTGGGTCTGGCGCCAGCGCGACCACGGCGGCGTCACGTTCGTGGATCTCCGGGACCGCGACGGACTCGTCCAGCTGGTGGTCCACCCGCTCGATGCCCC
>JBLNAW010000305.1:0-5683 GCA_050259555.1 Solirubrobacterales bacterium | reverse complement strand
CAGCACGTGAGCATGGGCAAGCTGAACAACGTGCGCGAGGCCCTGGAGATCGCGCGCGAGGCGCGCGGCATCCTCGGTGCGAACGGGATCACGCTCGAATACCCGGTGATCCGGCACATGAACAACCTCGAGTCCGTGTACACGTACGAGGGGACGAACGAGATCCACACCCTCATCGTCGGCGAGGCGCTCACCGGCCTCCGCGCGTACGAGTGAGCGACCGCCGCCACCCCGCCGGGTTCTGGCTCGACACCTGTGGCGACGATCTCACGCCTCGGCCGTCCCTCCACGGCGCCGAGACCGTCGACGTGGCGATCGTCGGCGGCGGCTTCACGGGGCTGTGGACGGCGTACGCGCTCGCGAAGGCCGATCCGTCGATGCGGATCCTCGTGCTCGAGAAGGACGTCGCGGGCTGGGGGGCCTCGGGTCGCAACGGCGGCTGGTGCTCGAGCGACCTCGTCTCGCCGCCCGAGGCCGTCGAGGCGCACTACGGGCACGACGCTGCGGTCGCGATGCGCCGCGCGATGATCGAGACCGTCGTCGAGGTCGGCCGCGTGTGCGAGGCCGAGGGCATCGATGCCCACTACGCGCGTGGCGGCACGCTGAAGGTCGCGACCTCGCCGCTCGAGGCCGAGCGGCTGCGCGAGGACCTCGAGTCCTTCCGCCGCATCGGGTGGACGGAGGAGGACCGGGTCTGGCTCGACGCCGAGGCGGCCCGAGCGCGGATCAACGTCGACGGCATGGTCGCGGCGACGTACTCACCTCACTGCGCGGTCGTCCAACCGGCGCGTCTCGCTCGTGGACTCGCGCGCGTCGTCGAGGATCTCGGCGTGCGGATCGTGGAGGGCACGGCGGTATCCGCGATCGTCCCCGGCACGGTGCGAACCGACCGCGGAACCGTGCAGGCGGATGTCGTCGTACGTGCACTCGAGGGCGGGACGGGGAGCGTCCGCGGACACGAGCGGCTGCTGCTCGCGGTCCACATCCACATGGGCGTGACCGAGCCGCTCCCGCCGTCGTTCTGGGACGAGGTCGGGTGGCGCGAGCGCGAGGCGCTCTCGGACATGCGACCGGTCTTCGTCTACGCGCAGCGGACGATCGACGACCGGATCGCGTTCGGGCTCGCGCGCGGGCACCCGCATCCGGGCTCGCGCACGCCGACGTACGTGGTGCCGAGGGCCGAGCGTCCGCTCCGCTCGACCCTCGCCCGGCTGTTCCCCTCGGTCGCCGATGCGCGCATCGCCTCGCTCTGGAGCGGGTACGTCGGGATGTCGCGCGACTGGTTCCCGTCGGTGGGACTGAAAGACGGGATCGCGTGGGCGGGCGGGTACTTCGGCGATGGGGTCTCGACGGCGAACCTCGCGGGGCGAACGCTCGCGGACCTGATCACGGGCCGCGAGACCGAGCTCACCCGCCTGCCGTGGGTCGGTCACCGGTGGCGTCCGTGGGAGCCGCAGCCGGTGGCGACGGCCGGGGTCGCCGGGCTGTTCACCGCGATGCGCTGGGCCGACGCGACCGAGTCGTGGACCGGACGGCCCTCGCGGGTGCTCGGGCTCGTCCAGCGGATGCTCCCGGACTGAGCCACCGACGGCCGACGCGGCGCCGTCGGGTAGCCTGTGCCCACATCGACACGAATGAGGCATCCAGGATGGGGGTTCAGGTCATGACGCGTGACATGGATTGGGCGATCTTCGAGAAGGCGGTCGAGATCACGGCCTCGGCGGTCCGAGGGGCGCTCGGCGGGGAGAAGAGCCAGCCGCCCGCCTTCGCCGCCGACGTCTTCAAGGAGGTCTACGCGGCCCTCAGGGCGGCGGCGAGCGACATGCCGCAGCACGAGAAGCCGGGCTTCTAGCGCTCGGCCGATGCCGGGGACCCCGCGGCCGGCCGCGCTCGCGAGGTCCAGGCGAGCTCTCCGCGCGTGGTTCGAGCCTCGGCGCGAGGCGTACCCGTGGCGCCGCTCCCGCGACCCGTATCGGGTCCTGGTCTCGGAGTTGATGCTCCAGCAGACGCAGGCTCCTCGCGTCGTTCCCGCGTACGCGGCATTCCTTCGCCGGTTCCCGGACGTGCGCTCGCTCGCCCGCGCATCGCGCCGCGAGGTGCTCCTGGCGTGGGACGGTCTCGGCTACAACCGGCGCGCGGTGGCCCTGTCCGAGGCGGCGAGGACGATCGTCCGTGACCACGCGGGGCGTGTCCCCGCGGACCTCCCGACGCTCCGCGATCTGCCCGGCGTCGGCCCGTACACGGCCGCGGCGGTCGCCTCGATCGCGTACAGCGTGCCGGTCGCGGCGATCGACACGAACGTGCGGCGCATCGTCGGCCGCGTCTTCGACGGTGACGACGACGCGACGCCCGCACGGGTTCGCGAGCTCGCGGACTCGTGGCTCGACCCGCACGATCCCGGTTCGTGGAACGAGGCGCTCATGGATCTCGGCCGAGAGGTGTGCCGGCCGCAACCGCGGTGCGAGATCTGCCCGCTGCGGCGCTCGTGCGAGTTCGTCGCGGCGGGCGCTCGGCCCACGAGCCCTCGGCGCAGGCAAGGTCCGTTCGAGGGCTCCTTCCGGCAGGTGCGAGGGGCGGTGGTTCGCGCCCTCCGCGCTCGTGACGCCGCGTCGCTCGAGGAGCTCACGGCGATCACGGGCCTGGGTGCCGAGCGCGTCGCGGAGGCCGTCCGCCGTCTGACGGCCGAAGGGCTGCTCGAGACGCGGCGCTCGGGCGTCCGGCTCTCGCGCTGACGCGGGAACGCGACCTGCGACGTCGGCGTCCAACGGCCGTTCCCGACGGAGGAGGGCTCCCCGATGGTGAAGCGAGCCGGAGTCATGTTCATCGCGTTCCTCGCCGTGGCCGCCGTGATCGGCTTCGCCGTCTCGAGACCGTTCGGGGGATCGCAGAGCTCGAACGGCGCGATGCGCGCCCCGACCGCCGAACTCGCAGGCAAGACCGAGGGCGCCGGCGCCGCGGGTGCGAGCACCTTCGCGGCCGACGCGGCACCCGGGACCCTCGCTACCACCGGCACCGCCGTCAGCGAGCTGCCGGGTCTGCCGCCCCTCGGACAAGCCGTCGTGAAGACGGGCGACCTCTCGGTCGAGGTCCGCAAGGGATCCTTCTCGCAGGCGTTCGACGACGCGTCGCTCGTCGCCGGGAGGTACGGCGGCTACGTCGAGTCCTCGTCGGTCTCGGGGGCCGAGGCCAGCTCGGGAACGCTCGTCGTGCGCGTGCCGGCCGCTCGGTTCGACGAGGCGATGTCGGACCTGCGGGCGCTCGGCACGGTGACGAACGAGTCGATCTCGGGCCAGGTCGTGACGCAGGACTTCGTCGACCTCGAGGCCCGGCTCCGGACGTGGGAGACGCAGGAGTCCGTGCTGCTCGGGCTCATGGACCAGGCGACCAGCATCGACGCGACGCTGCGGATCCAGCGCGAGCTGCAGGACGTGCAGTTCCGCATCGAGCAGATCAAGGGCGAGCTGCGCGTCCTCGAGGACCGCACCTCGCTCTCGACGATCCACCTGTCGATGGTCGAGACCGGCGTGCCGCTCGCGACCACCCATGCGAAGGACTCGACCCGCCCGAGCCTCGCCGAGGCGTGGGGCAAGGCGCTCGACGGGCTGCTCGGGGTGGCGTACGCGACGATCGTCGGGCTCGGCTACCTCGTCCCGCTCACGGCGCTCGGTCTCCTCGTGTGGTTCGGGTACCGGAGGGTGTCGCGACGGGCGGTGCCGAAGGTCGCGGCCCCCACGGTCTGACCCCTCGCATGACAGGTCGGGCCGGCTGGGACACACTGGACGCGTGAGTCGCGTCGAGTGGATCTTCCGGCCCCAGGTCTCGCGCCCGGTCGTCGTGTGCGCCTTCGCCGGCTGGAACGACGGCGGCGAGGCGGCCACGACGGCGGCGCGGCACCTGAAGGACCAGTGGGTCGCCCGGCGGTTCGCCGGCCTCGACCCCGAGGAGTTCTACGACTTCCAGGTCAACCGGCCGACCGTTCGGCTCCAGGCAGGGCTGACCCGGCGGCTCGACTGGCCGAGGAACGACTTCTTCCTCGCGCGCCCCGGCGACCGCGACACGATCTTGCTCATCGGCGTCGAGCCGAACGTCCGGTGGCGGACCTACTGCCAGACGGTGCTGCAGATCGCGCACGACCTCGATGCCGAGCTGCTCGTCACCCTCGGCGCGTTCCTCGCCGACGTCCCGCACACGGCTCCGTCGCCGGTGGGCGTGTCGAGCTCCGACGCGGAGTGGCTCGCGCGTCCCGGGGTCGAGCCCGCTCGCTACGAGGGGCCGACCGGCATCGTCGGCGTCCTGCAGGACGCCGCGTCGAAGGTGGGGCTCACGTCCGTGTCGCTCTGGGGTGCGGCGTCGCACTACCTGCCCACGGAGACGAACCCGAAGGTGGCGCTCGCGCTGCTCGAGGCGCTCCGCGACGTCGTGGGCCTCGAGGTCGACACCCGCGACATGGAGCGGTTGGCGACCGGATGGCAACGGCGCGTCGATGAGGAGATCGCCGAGGACGCCGAGCTCACCGACTACGTGCGTCGCCTCGAGGAGGCCGGCGCGGCGACGGGCGATCTCGGCCCCGTGCCGAGCGGTGAGGACCTGGCCGCCGAGCTCGAACGGTTCCTGCGCGACCAGCGCTCCGACGAGTAGCCTCAGCCGCGAGCGAGCGGGCGGGTGAGGCAGGTCGGCCCGCCGTCGCCCTTGCGGCTGATCTCGTCGCCGCGGTAGGTGCGCACCTCGACGCCGGCGGCATGCATCCTGCGTCTCGTCTCGTCGTTGCCCTCGAGCGCGAGCGCCAGACGCGGGCCGAGCGCGAGCACGTTGGGGCCCATCGTGTCGAACTCGTCGTCGGGGACCTCGACGTACGCGATCCCGCGCGCGACCAGCTCCTCCATCAGGCGGACCGGCATCAGCGGCGGGAAGCACACGACCAGATCGTGGTCGAGCGGGGATACGAGCGAGAGGAGGTGGAGGCACTCGCTCGGTCCGTGCCGGTGCGGCAGGTCGAACGCGAGGATCTCGGTCCCCGGCAGCAGGTCGCGGAGTGCCCTGATGCCCTCGTCGTTGGTGCGGTACCCGCGGCCGACCGCGAGCGTCCCCTCGTCGAGCCAGAACATGTCGCCGCCCTCGGCGCATGCCGGCTCCTCGAGACCGCTCAGGATCGGCACGCCGGCATCCTCCAGATCGAGCGCGATCGCCCGCGGCTCGCGACGGCGCTCGATCTTGCCGGGGCGAAGGAGGATCGCGCCGCGGTCGGTCATGAGCACCGGGTCGTACGCATAGATCGCGTCGGGGTCGCCGTCGACCGGCGCCTCGCCGAGGATCACCTCGGCACCGGCCCGCTTGAGCTCTGCGCGGAGCGCACGATGTTCGTCGGCGGCCGCGTCCGGATCCGGCTCCGCGTGCCAGCCGAAGTCGCGCCACGCCACCAGGTCGAGCGGCCTCGGCGGCCGCACGTACACCCGCGAGAGCGGGGAGACCTGGTCCTGGATCCCGGGCGCGACGATCACCTCCGCGGTCATCCTTCCACACGCGGGTCTGCGCCGAGCCGGACGCACAGGCATACTGCCCCCCTGCGCGCGGCCGTGTTGTATCGGTTCGGCGAGCCCCTGGTCGTGGAGGAGCTGGCGCTCGATCCGCCGAAGGCCGGCGAGGTGCTGATCCGCATGGCCGCGAGCGGCGTGTGCCGCAGCGA
>JBLNAW010000304.1:0-4318 GCA_050259555.1 Solirubrobacterales bacterium | reverse complement strand
TGTTCGCAGACGCGACCGTAGGATCGTCGGATGGGTGCGTCCTTGCGGCGCTCGGGCGCTCCGAACTGAACGTCGCTCCGTCGCGTCATGACCGTCTCCTGACCTTCGCCGTGCGTGAACCGTGAGGCGAGAGGCAGGTGTCCATCACCACCGGTCGGTCGCGACCCGGATGAACTCGGACGACGTCCGAGGTATCCACCGTACCACCCGACGCGACGTCGCGTTGCGCCGACCCCGGTCCTGGTAGGGTGGATGGCGAGGGCACCGATTCGCGGTTCGCTTCGAGCAGTTCCCTCCCCGGCATCGCACCGGGCGCCGACGGGCAGCAATGAGGCTCGGAAGGCGGCGAAAGGAGGGGATTGCAGATGACGACAGGCACCGTGAAGTGGTTCAGCGCCGAGAAAGGCTTCGGCTTCATCACTCCAGAAGACGGCAGCGCCGACGTGTTCGTGCACTTCAGCGCGATCGCCGGTGACGGCTACCGGAACCTCGACGAAGGCGCGAAGGTCGAGTACGAGGTGACGTCGGGCCCGAAGGGTCCGCAAGCCGCGAGCGTAAGGCTCGCCCAGTAACACCCAAGACGGTGCGCAAGGGAGACGCGAGAGCGTCTCCCTTCGCGTCCGCGGCTTCGGGGCACCGCGATGAGACCTTCACGGCGTCGTGATCCCATGAACGTCGTCACATCGCGGCAGCGCGGACGAAGACCACGCCTTCGTCGTCCTCATAGAACAACGTCCAGCCAGGGTCGGCACTCAGCGCGCGGACGAGCGTCGCTTCGCCCTTGCTCGCCACGACCTCGCCGATGTCCCAGCGGTCGAGGACGTCGCTCCAACCCGGCTTCGCGAAGATCACCCGAAGGTAGTCGGCCCACACCTCGTCGGAGAAGATCTCGGCCCGTGCATCGATGAACGAGGGCACATCGGGGATCGCGATCTCGAACCACGCCCCCCACCAGCCATCGAACACCCTGGCTCCGTCACGAGTCGTGGCGCGCACCGCGCTGGTCAGGCCCGAGGGCGCCGTCTCGGCGAGAAGACCTTCCACGGGCTGGACCGTCGCCACACGCAGGAGGCCGATGAGGAACAACCCACCGAGCAAACCTGCCACGAGCCGGTCGGCCCGCCGCACCCTGGTCCGCTTGGGGTTCCACGAAGACAGCAGACCTCCCACGACCGGCGGCGTCACCAGCGCCCACCACACGAGGTTCCTGCCGTACCAGAGCGCTAAGCCGGTGAAGAACACCAAGGTCAAGGTCTCCTCCATCGTCGGTCTGCGCGCTCGCCTCCGAAGACAGATCACGGTGAGCACGCCGACGACCACGAGGAACACCCATGCCGCAGGGATGCGCTGCCAGAGCGGCTTCCACTCATCGCTCACGTAGCGAACGGCCGGAGGCAACATGATGTTGGCCACGTATCGGTACGTTCCGGTCCCCCAAGGCGAGAGGAGCGGGGTCGCGCCGCTCGCGAGGGCAAGGGCACCCGTCCACGCCGCTCCCCGCCGCCTCCCACCTGCGGCATCCGCGGACGCGGCGATCACGAGCAACACCGTGAGCAGCGGGAAGCTCCCATGGACATTCGCCCACACCACGCCGATGGGGATGAGCCAGAGGAGCCGTTCCGGACGCTCCTTCCGGCCGTCGAGCAACCAAGCCGCGAGCAGGAACAAGAGGACCGCGAAGAGCTGCGGTCGCAACGCGAAGGTCCCGGGCAGGGTGAACGCGGCATACATCGTGGCAAGGACCAGACCCGCCGCGACCGCTGCGTTCGCGCCAGCCCGGCAGGTGCGACGGAAGGTCACGCCCGCCGCGGTCGCGACCAGCAGGGCACGGACAACGACGAGACCCCGCCATCCCACGGCACGGTACAGACCACCGAGCGCCCCTTCGGCGCTCCACTGCAGGTTCAGCCAAGGGCGCCCGTAGGCGGTGAAGGTGAAGATGTCGTGCCGCAGGATCGCGCCGTGGTCGAGCATCCACTCGCCGGCGCGGATCTGGAAGGCGAGGTCACCGGTCTGCAGGAGCGACAGCAGCGCGGAGATGGCCGGAAGGAGCCACACCATGAAGACCCACGGGTCGAGCCCGTCGACGTGGACCGGTGCACAGGTGAGTCCCTCCCGCACTGCATCGTGGTCCCGATGTGGCTCGTCCATCGTCCCTGGCCCCCACCGCCACCGCCGTAGCCCTCTTCCGAGGCGGGCACCGGGCGGTACCCGGTACATGGATCCCTTGCCCCGACCAACCGCCCAGCCGTCGCTCGGGACAGGTAGATCCGTCGGTCGTCACCGGGTAGGCGTTCGTTCCGCCCGAACATCGGTCATCCAAGCCGAACGGATGGGGCCCGCAGGATGGATCCGATCGCCAGGCACGCGATCGACACCGGTCCGCTCACGAGGCGCGGGCGATCGCCTGCTCGAGCAGCGAGTCCGTCTCGGCGAGGGCGGGTGCCGCCCCGAGCCGTTCGAAGATCATCGCGGACTCGACCGCTGGCCCTGCCGCGCGGAGACGAGCAGCAGACCGACCACGAACGCAGCGTCGAACAGGAACGCGACGACGACTCCGCTGACCCAGCCTCCGAGGACGTCCACGCCCTGGTAGGTGCAGAACCCTGCGCGCCTGCCGCTCACGTACAGGGGACAGGCGAGCTCGATGAGCAGCGTCAGGGCGCCGGCCGCGAAGGGCGCGGCGATGAGCATGAGGAGTGCCGCGCGACGAAGCGCCCGCGAGGGTGCGCGAGCGGATGTGAAGCGCAGCCCGAGGACGCCGCTCGCGAGAAGGCCGACGCTGGCCCCCATGGCTGTGTACGCCGGGACCTCCGCGGGACCGTCGGCGTTCCCGATCAGGAAGCCGATAGCGGCACCGAGCATGCTCCCGCACAGCGCGAGGCTGACAGCCGGGGCACGCCGCAAGGACGCCGCGCCCACACCCGCGCACAGAACGGCCCAGGCGATGAAGATCGGCACGAGCAGAGAGGGGCGAGCCACCGCCACGAGCATGCCCCGACCGATCGGCGGCCGGAAGGCTCGACACATGAACGTCACACGAAGCGCATCCGGTCAGGAACCAACGGCTCGGCTCGCCCGCTTGCGCTCCCCGACTACGGCTGTGGCGGATCGGCGGCGGATCCGGTGTGCCTGAGCGTCAGTTCGTGGATCGCCGCGGTCAGCTCGAGGATCTTGTTGGAGAGCGCGAGAAGGTCCTCGTTCTGCTGCTCCTCGGACTGCACCATCTTCCACTCCTGATCCGCCATGTGTCTGCGGGCGTCGTCCTGGCGGTTCTGGCTGATCATCACGAACGTCGACAGGAAGATCGCCTCGAGCGACACGATCATCGTGAGCAACCCGTACGGGTACTGCTCAACGCGGAAGAGGATCCAGATCGCGAACCAGACCATGTGGAGGTAGGCGAACCACATCGACCCGGCGAACCTCGTGATCGCATCGGCGATCCGGTTCTGGACGCTCCGCGCCCGCTCCTCCCCGTGCTGGAGCAGGGCAGGGTGGATGGGCTTCTTCGACGAGGCGATCATCATGGCTGCTTCTCCCTCGGAATGGACGGGCACCGAACGATGAGCCGGATCCCATTCTCTTCCGCCGTTCGCCGGGATGCCGCGGGAGGCTCAGCGGATCCCCTGAGCGAAGTCTCCGGCGTGCTGGCAGTTGCAGGCCCCTGTCTTCAGGTGCCTTCGGGTGGCTATGCGGGAGTTCGGCATCATCCTGGCGTCGGAGGCTGCCGTTGGGATACTGCGGGAGTCGGCCCGCGCCTTGCGCGGCCCGGGGAACGACCACTAGCCTCTGCGTCGCGGGGGGAGGGTTCGGCACCTCCACGGCAGATGCCCCTCGACGAACGGGTCAAGTGAGGGCGGCGTGGCCAAGGCAGAGAAGTACGAAGCTCGGCTCCTCGAAGCTCTCAAGCCGGTGATGGAGCCCGACGAGACCCTCCGAGCGTGGACGATCGCCACCGTCGGCGGCGACCCGGGCCAGGCAACCATGCTGTTCGGCACCGTGGGCCTCGCGGTGCAGATGTGGTGCTACGTGGCGCTGACGGATCGACGCGTGTTCTTGTGGCACTGCGACTCCTTCTGGCGCCCACTGGATGGATGGCAAGCGGACCCAGCTGCGCAGGTGCGGCTGGAGATCGGCGCTCCGGGTTTGTTCACCAAGGCCGTGTACCACCGTCCGGACGGTGCGATCGTGCCGTTGCGCGTCCAGCGCAAGTGGAAGGCCAGCATGGAGCGCATCGCAGCTGCCCTTGCAGCGCGGTAGGACCGCCACGATGCGGTTCGCTCATGAAGGAACTTGTCTCGCCGACGCGTCACGG
>JBLNAW010000303.1:0-4263 GCA_050259555.1 Solirubrobacterales bacterium | reverse complement strand
GCGTGTTGGTGATCCACACGCCGAACCGCTACCACTACGTGGCGGTGATCGCCCGACTCACGCCCGAACGCTTCCACGAGTGGTTCAACGCGCGGCGCGGCCGAGAGGAGGCCGACACGATGCCGACGAGGTACCGGGCGAACGACCGCCGGGCGCTCGAGCGCCTGGCGCACCGGTCGGGGTACCGCATCGAGCGGCTGCAGCTCCTCGAGCCTCGCCCCTCGTATCTGGAGTTCCATCCGCTCGCGTATCTCGCCGGCATCGCCTACGCGCGGGCCGTGTCTTCCAGCCAACGCCTGCGTGACCTGCGATGCGACATCGTGGCGGAGCTGCGCGCCGTCCGCTGAGTGGTGTTCCTCGAACGACAACCCGTTGGGGAAGAACCTCAGCGGCGCGCACGGCCGTCCCCGCGTCATCTGCCGACCGAGCCAGTCGAACGGGCGGTGCTGGTGGAGGGGCTGCGAGGGGCGAGTCGCAGAGCCCGGTCCCGTCTGCCCCAGGAGCCCCCCGACCCACACGCGGGCTCGGTGTGGCGACCGGGGAGCGGCCCGCCTTCACAGAGGTTCTGATCGAGGAAGATCCGTATCGCCTGGCGACCCTCGTCGGGATCCCGCGCGAGGCTCAGAACGGCGCGAAGGGTGGTCCCTTCCCCCAGGGGGTCCTTCGGCCTTGCCCACGCTCGACGGCGGGCGTAGGTGTGGGCTGCCTCGGCCTGGGCCTCGAACGAGCGACCGGATCGCTCGCGTGATAGGTCGGTCAGTGGACCGGGAGACGGCCTCTGAAGGGTGGGAAGGACGAGCGGAGGAGCCCTCTTCGGGCGGCTGTGCGCGGTCGTGCTCGCGGGAGTGCTGGTCGCGTCCATCCTCGCCCCGCCGAAGGCCGTGGCCGGGCCCCCGGACCATCGCGCCGCCCATGAGCTCGTCTCCGGCCTCACACTGATCCGCCTGCGCTGGGACGATGCCCCCGTCCGAGCGTTCGTACTGCGGATCGACCTCACGAGTGACGTGACATCGGAGGTCGCGCTCGGTCGTCCCGCCTACCCGGCTCTGTCTGCGTCGGTCGCTGATATCGCCGCTCGTTCGGACGCGGTCGCCGCGGTCAACGGCGACTTCGGCGACTACCGCCCGCTCGGACCCTTCGTGCACGACGGTCGCGTCGTCCAGTCGGGGTTGCAGTCCGAGGCGGTGCTGGCGATCTCGGCCGACCGGTCTGCCGCCTTCGTCGGCCGGCCGCGACTCCGCTCCTACGTCGTCGCGGACGGCAGCCGCGTGGCCCTGGATGCATGGAACTCGGGGCCTCCGAGCGGCGACGAGATCGTGGCGTTCTCCTCCGTCGGCGGGCTCCTCGAGATGCCTCCGGCGCGAGGATGCTCTGTCCGGCTCGAACGCGCGACACGCGGGCACTGGACCCCGGACCTCAGCGGCGTCGAGACGCGCTTCCGCGTCGCCGAGGTCACGTGTGGGACGAGTCCGCGGGTCGGGAGCAAGGACGTCGTCCTCACGGCGCTCCGGCAGGGAGGGAGTGCGTCCTTCCTCCGTTCGCTCGGGCCGGGGGACACCGTCCGGGTGGGGTGGAGAGCTCGGTGGGCGGGCGTGGCGGACATGCAGGGAGGCGGGCCGGTGCTGCTCGACCACGGGCGCGTGGTGGTGCCGTCCCCGTGCCCAGGCATCCTCTGCCTCCGACATCCGAGGACCGGCCTCGGTGTGAGTGAGGGCTGCGAGGACGAGCGCCCGGAGACCCGCTGCGTGCTGTTCTACGTCGTGGTCGACGGGAGGCAATCCGGGTGGTCGCTCGGGATGACCCTCCAGGCCTTCGCCCGGCTCATGCGTCGGGTCGGGGCCTCGTCCGCCATCAACCTCGACGGCGGGGGGTCCTCGACGATGGCGGTGAACGGGGAGGTCGTGAACCGCCCATCGCTCGGGAACGAGCGCCCGGTCCCTGCGGCGTTCCTCGTCCTGCGCCGCTCCGACCCCGACGAGGCATGGCTCACCGATGCGCTCACCCTCCCGAGATGGGCCTACGGGCTGCGATCCCACTTGGCGGACCGGTGGACCCGATGAGTTTCGGACGCCATCACGAACCCGTGCACCAACCGACAGGAGGAGGAGCTATGGACGTGATCCGATCTCGCACCCTTCGGCCGGTCTTCGTCCTCACGCTCGTCACCGCCGTGCTGTGTCCGCCGATGCTCACGATGGCGTCGACGAGCGCACGGGAGAAGGTGTCGCTCCATCGATGCACCATCGTCGGGACCGCCGGGCCGGACCGGATCGACGGCACCAACCACCACGACGTGATCTGCGGACTCGGTGGGAAGGACGTCATCCACGGTCACGGCGGCAAGGACGTGATCTTCGGAGGGAAGGGCCCCGACCTCCTTGGCGGAGACGTGGGTCCCGATCGGATCCACGGCGGTCCGGGGAACGACCGGCTCTCCGGCGGCTTGGGGAACGACCGCATGACCGGCGGGTCCGGCAAGGACGGGTTGAACGGCGGCTCCGGGGACGACGTGGTGCGGGGTGGTCCGGGAGCGGATTCCGTCACCGGCGGCTACGACGACGACGTGGCGCGGGGACAGGGCGGACGCGATCGCGTCACCGATCCATGGGGGGTCGATCTCCTGGTCGGTGGTCGGGGGGGCGACACGTGCCTGGCCGCGCTGGATCCGGATTGGAGCGACGCCCCGATCGAGGGGGACACCATCTACGGAGGCCCCGGGTACGACTACTACCAGCCACAGGACGGCGATCACTTCTTCGGTGTCGAGGCCGTGCCGGCGACCCCTTGCGAGTACGGTCCGAGCTGACGCGAGGTGGGCTCGGTCGGCTGAAGAACGGCGGAGATGGGGACGACAACCTCGACGCGGCCCCGGGAGCGACGTGTGCGTGAACAGACCTGCCCGCGCCGGATGGAAGCGCACCCACAGAGAGAGGTGGGGAAGATGCGAAGGACGAACGTTGCCGCGATCGCAGTGCTCGTAGGTTCACTTCTCGTGACGCCCACGCGTGCGGCGTGGGCGGCCGTCAACTCGAGCTTCGATGCCGGCGTGCTGACCGTTACTGGTGATGCTGACGATGACGTGATCATCGTGGAGTGCAGCGCGATCGGCGGTGACGTCGAGGTCAACGGGGCGGCTCCTGACACCGGAGCCGTCGCGAGCACGGACGTCACCTCTATCGTCGTCAGCGCCGGTGGGGGAGATGACGATGTCGATCTACTCAGCGTCCGGGACGAGGCGGGCGAGTTCGAGGCACTCACGTCGGCTTCGATCGATCTCGGTGATGGGTACGACGTCCTCGTCGGCACCCACGCCGCTGACGCGATCGCGGGCGGCCCTGGCGACGACCGGATCCACGCGAACCTCAACCAGGGTGACGCCGTGGACGGCGGCGACGGCACGGACACCCTCGTCTCGCACGTGAAAGGCGACGTAACGATCTCGGACGAGGCTCTCACGTTCGAGAGCGGCGCGCACCCGTACGTTTCGATCGAAGCCGTTCAGTTGACGGGGAACCAGCACGGGCAGACCTTCGACGCGAGCGCCTTCTCGGGGTCGCTCTCCGTGATGGCGGCGGGAGGGAAGGATCGGTTGTTCGCGGGGTATGGTGCGGATCGTCTGCACGGCGGTCAGGGCAACGATGTCCTCCTCGGTGGCAACGGAGGCGACTGGCTGGTGGGCGATGCCGGCGACGACTTCATCAACGCGCACGGCGGTGACGACACCATCTACGGGATGAGAGGCGACGACGAGCTCCTCGGCGACACCGGTGAGGACATGCTCGACGGAGGGAGGGGCATCGACCGGTGCAACGGCGGCGACGGCGCCGACAGCATCGTCGGATGTGAGACCCGTTGACGCTGTAGGAGCACCCTCTCATGGGCCGGGGATGCTTCCTCCCCGACGCCCGATGGCCCGGAGCGTCAGGTCGACCTCCAGCTCGGCGAGGCGTATACACGTTCTGCCGTGCCGCGGGCGATCAGCGTGGTCCCGACGCCGAGCTCGAGCACGCAGAGCCTTCGCGCGCGGACGAAGACGATGTGGGTACCGTCCGGCGACCAGTCGGGCTGTCGGTCGCCGAGCTTGCCGCCACGGGTCAACCGCTCGGGAACCGCGCCGAACCGCTTCATCCAGATACGCGCGCGGCGCGGGTCGCCCCGGTCGCTCGAGAACGCGATCCCAGAGCCATCGGGCGACCACGACGGGTCGCTCTCGTATGCCAAGTTCCGGGTGAAGCGGGTGAGCTCCCCGGTCTCGAGGTCCTT
>JBLNAW010000302.1:0-2568 GCA_050259555.1 Solirubrobacterales bacterium | reverse complement strand
AGCTCGTGGCGCCCTCGGCCATCTGGAGCCCGTCGTCGCGGATCTCCTCGTCCCAGACCTCCCCGAACCGGAACAGGGGGACGACCTGCACGAGCTCGGGATGCACCGAGGGGCAGTGCAGACACTCGTTGTAGTTCTCGACGAGGATCTTCCAGTTCGCCTTCACCTCGTACACGATCCGGTGGCCAAGACGCAGGTCGGCCATCCCGAACCGGTCGTAGTCGGTGAGCGACTCGGTCCCGGCCGTGAGGAACTCGCGGAGTGGCATCGGCTCGGTCGCCGAGAGGCTCACGAACAGGAACCCTGCGTACGTGTCCAGGTGCACCGCGTGGAGCGGGTAGCTCGCACGGTCGAAGAACTCGTCCTGCTCCACGTTCGGCGTCCCGACCAGCTGCCCGTCGAGGTTGTACGTCCACGCGTGATAGGGGCAGCGGAAGACCTTCTTCACCGACCCCGTGCCGTCGTCGACGAACTTCGTCCCGCGGTGCGCGCAGACGTTGAAGAAACCTCGGAGCTCGCCCTCGGCGTTGCGGGTGACGAAGATCGACTCTCCGGCGACGTCGTACGTCCGGTAGTCGCCCGGCTGCGCGACCTCCTCGGCTCGGCCGACGCACACCCAGGTCGAGTGCCAGATCTTGTCCTTCTCCTCCTGCCAGACGGTCTCGTCCCAGTAATCCCGTCCGGCGAGCGTCGGCCTGGGGCGCCAGGTCCCGGCCTCGTCTCGGACCCGCTGTTCGAGCACGGTTCCCTCCACGTTTGAACGGTGAGTCAAGAAGGATACGGCGTGCGAAGGCCGAGGGGAAGCGGAGGTCGGCTCGAGCGCCGGGCGGCCCCGGTAGCATCGCCGGATGGACGAAGAACGAACGGTCGAGATCCACGTCCGCCCGAACGGCTCGCTGAAGGTCTACGGCGCCGTCCGCATCCTCGACGTGGACGGGGACCCCTACGACCTCGAGGCCTGGCGCAAGCAGGACAAGCACGGCGAGCGCATCAAGCTCTGCCGCTGCGGGCAGACGAAGACCCCGCCCTTCTGCGACGAGTCCCACGTCGAGACCGGGTTCGCGTCGGAGCCGCGCACCGGCGACGGCTATCGGCCCGCCTAGGTCGCGAGGGGCGGATCGAGCGCGAGCGCCGGGCCCCGCTCGGCGAGGCCCACCCGCACGAACAGCCAGAACGAGCCCTCGACCGAGGGACCGAGCAGGAACGCGATCGCCACGGTGCCGAGCCCGACGGTCCCGCCGAGCGTCCAGCCGACCGCGATCGCAGCCAGCTCGATGCTCGCGCGAACCGCGGCGATCCGAACGCCGGTCCGCCGAGACAGGACGAGCATGAGCGAGTCCCGCGGCCCGGCCCCCAGACCCGCACCGATGTAGAGGGCTGAGCCCAACCCGAACAGCACGACGCCGAGCGCGAGCAACGACACGCGGAGCGGGAGACCGCGCTCGGCGAGGCCGGTCACCCATGCGAGCGAGCGCAGCCCGTCGACCACGAGGCCGATCACGATCGCGTTCGCGACGGTGCCGAAGCCCGGTGGCTGCCCGAGGCCCCACGCCACGAACATCACGGCGAGCCCGACGACGATGCTCGCGGTCCCGATCTCGAGCGGGCTGTGCTTGGCCACGCCGAGGTGGAACACGTCCCACGGCGCGAGGCCGAGCCGCGACTCGAGCAGCGAGACGATCGCGACCGCGATGACGACGAGCCCGATGAACAGGCTCGGCACGCGGAGCGCGAGCCCGCCCCGGAGCCTCGGCGCCTCCTTCATCGAGCGCCGAGCCTCGCCGCGAGCCTTGGCCGACCCGGTTCCGCCGCTACGAGACCCGCTCGCGCGTGCCCGGAACCGAGACGTCCGGCCCGAGCGTCGGGACGACCCTGTCCTTCCAGATCGGCGAACCCACCGGCAGCACCGGGCGCCCCGCCATCCCGTTCACGACGCCGGCGGCCGATGTGTACCAGGCGACGAAGGCGGTCAGGATCCCGATCATGCCGCCGGCCTTGATGATCGTCTCGGAGTCCGAGAAGAACCCGAAGAACAGGACGATCTCCGTGATCTCGAGGGTCAGGAACACAGCGAATACGGCGACGCTCACGCGGGAGCTCCACAGGAGCATGTACGTGTTGAAGATCGCGAACGCGAGCAGGATGAAGCCGAGGTCGTTGAGCGCGTTCGGGCTCCCGCCCTCCACGAGCAGGACGTAGAGGCCGAGGCCGATCCAGAACGAGCCGTAGGTCGAGAACGCCGTGGCGCCGAAGACGTTGCGGTTCCGGAACTCCCACATCCCCGCGAGGAGCTGCGCGAGCCCGCCGTAGGCGAACGCGAACCCGAGCCACGCGTTCCCCCCGTCCGTCCATCCGGCGTTCTTCGCCGAGAGCAGGAACGTCGTCAGCGCGAAGGCCGCGAGTCCGAGCGGTGCCGGGTCGGCGACGTTCGGGAGCTCGACGCGTCGCTGTGGTGTGTCTTCCATGCGGTCCTCCCCGTGACGGCGCGGGACGCCGGGCGCGGTCCCGCCGCCCCGGATGCTCGCGCATCGGGTGGGCCGTCCTCAGCGTCGAAGGTCCCGCCCCCGG
>JBLNAW010000301.1:0-3163 GCA_050259555.1 Solirubrobacterales bacterium | reverse complement strand
GGCGGCGCCTCCTCGAAGTGCTCGGGCCGAATCCCGGCGATGACCGCGGTCCGGCCTGCGATCCCACTCGTCATGTCCTCCGGCAGCTCGAGGTTCGCGAACGGCAGCGAGATCGAGCGATCCGCGACGGTGGCGGGGACGAAGTTCATCGGCGGGGATCCGATGAATCCGGCGACGAACATGTTGACGGGTCGCTCGTACAGATCCCGCGGCCTGTCGACCTGCTGCAGCTCGCCCCTGCGAAGCACCGCGACGCGATCACCGAGCGTCATCGCCTCGGTCTGGTCGTGGGTGACGTAGACGGTGGTGACCCGGAGCTGCCGCTGCAATCGCGCGATCTCCGTGCGCATCTGGAGGCGCAACCTGGCGTCCAGGTTCGAGAGCGGCTCGTCGAACAGGAACGCGCGAGCCTGCCGTACGATGGCGCGCCCCATCGCGACGCGCTGCCGCTGCCCTCCCGAGAGTTGTCTGGGCATGCGCTCCAAGAGTTCCGCGAGCTCGAGCAGCCGCGCCACCTCCGCGACCTTGCGCCGGATCTCCTCCTCGCCGTGGCTGCCGGTGAGCCGCAGCGGGAAGGCGATGTTCTCGAAGACGGTGAGGTGCGGGTAGAGCGCGTAGTTCTGGAACACCATGGCGAGGTTGCGCTCTCGCGGCGCCTTCTCGTTGGCGCGCGCGTCGTCGATGCGCAGCTCGCCCGAAGTGATGTCCTCGAGCCCGGCGATCATGCGCAGGAGGGTCGATTTGCCGCAGCCCGACGGCCCGACGAGGATCACGAACTCGCCGTCGCCGATCTCGAGGCTCACGCCCTGCACGGCCGGCGAGCCTCCCCCGTAACGCTTGACGACCTTGTCGAGCGTGATGGTGCACATCGAGTCATCCTTTCACGGCGCCGGAGGTCAGGCCCGCGACGATCTTCCGCTGGAACAGCAGCACGAGGACGATCACCGGGACCGTGACGACGACCGCCGCTGCCGAGATCGCCGCCGCTGGATGCTGGAACTGGGAAGCGCCCGTGAAGAACGCGAGCGCCGCCGGCACCGGACGGGCGCGGTCCGTGGACGTGAGCGAGATTCCGAACACGAAGTCGTTCCACGCGAAGAAGAACGTCAGGATCGCCGTGGTGAAGACGCCCGGTGCGGCGAGGGGCACGATGACCTTGCGGAACGCCTGCCATGGCGTCGCCCCGTCCATTTGCGCGGCCTGCTCCAGCTCCCAGGGGATCTCGCGGAAAAATGCGGAGAGAACCCAGATCGAGAGCGGCAACGTGAACGACATGTACGGGATGACGAGACCGAGCCACGTGTCGTAGAGGCCGATGGAGCGCCACAGATTGAACAGCGGCCCGACGAGTGACACGACGGGGAACATGGCGATGGCCAGGGCCGTGGCCAGCACGAACTTCTTTCCGCGGAACTCGAGGCGCGCGATGGCGTACGCGGCGAACGTCGCGAGCACGATCGAGAGCGCCGTCGCGAGGAAGGAGATCCCGATGGAGTTCCGCAGCGCACTCGTGAACAGCGGCGTCGTGAAGACCGCGCGGTAGTTCTCGAGCGTCCAGACCCGTGGCCAGAAGGCGTTGTTGTGGACGTCATCGCCGCGCTTGAACGAAAGGGACACGATCCACGCGACGGGCAGCAGCGAGTAGATGGAAATGACCATCGCGCCGAACATCCAGCCGAGGCCGCGCCCCCGACGGTTCATCGCTCACCTCGCGCCTGGACGAGGTCCATCCTGAACGCCTTGATGAACAGCACGGCGATGAGCACCACCGCGACGAAGAGCAGCATCGAGATGGCCGAGCCGAGCCCGAGCGCAGTCCGGCCGATCATCTGCCGGTAGGCCAGGAACGAGACGGACTCGGTCTCCTGCGCGCCGCTCGTCATCACGAAGATGCTGTCGAAGACGCGGAACGCGTCGAGCGTGCGGAAGAGGACGGCGACCAGGATCGCCGACTTCATGTTGGGCAGGGTCACGCGGAGCAGCCGCTGGCGCCAGGTGGCCCCGTCCATCCGCGCCGCCTCCTGCAGCTCCTCGGGGACTTGAGCGAGTCCGGCGAGGAGGAGGAGCGACATGAACGGCGTGGTCTTCCAGATCTCCGCGATGCAGATGGCGAGGAGCGCCGATCCACGGTGGCTGAACCAGGCGAAGCTCCCGAGGCCGAACCAGCCGTTCACGAAGCCGGTGTCGGGCGAGAAGGCGTAGCGCCAGGCGAAGCTGGAGACGACCGTCACCATCCCGTAAGGAATCAGGATCGACGTCCTGACCCAGCGCCGCCCGAACACGGTCCGGTTCATCACGATCGCGAAGGCCATGCCGATCACGAGCTCCACCCCCACGGTGAGGATCGTGATCAGCACCGTCGTCCACACGTCGCGCCACCAGAGCGCGTCCGTCAGCACGACCCCGTAGTTCCTCAGGCCGACGAACTCGCGCCCGCGTGGATCCGTGAGACGGTAAGTGAACAGCGAGAGCCACAGCGCGTTCAGCATCGGGTACGCCGTCACGAGGAGCATCACCAGGAACGCGGGCGCCGTGAGCTGCCACCCGAGCCGGCGCTCGTGACGCTCTCGATCCGTGACCGATCCGGCCGCGGCCTTGCCTCCGCGCGGCCGACCCCGTGTCGACCATCTCCTCAGGGCTGTCGGCGTCGCGGCGATGAGGCGCCTCTACAGCAGCACGCGGTCGTGCAGGACGTCGACGATGAGCTTGGCCGCGCGCGCCGGCGTGAGGTCTGGCTCGACCGCAACCGGGGGATGGAAGCTCCGCACCACCGCCGAGCTGACGTCGGTGTAGTACGGCGTCTGCGGTCGCGGCTCGGAGTCGTCGATGGAGTCGCGGATGAGGTCGGCCATCGGGAACACCTTGCGCACCCCCGCGTCGGCGTACGCAGCGGCGCGGGCGACCGGGTTCTTGGAATCGAGCATGTACTCCGTCTGACTCGCCTCGGACGCGAGACAGCGCAGGGCTTCGACGGCGAGCTCGCCGCGCTTGCTGAACGCGCCGATCGCGAGATCGATGCCACCGAGGGGCGGCCGGCTCGCGTCGTGCGGGCTCACCCTCGGATAGCGCGTCCAGCCGATGTCATAGACCGTCGCAGGATCGAGTGAGCGCGCGGCGACCGCTTCCCGAGCAGCGCCGTACACGTACGGCCAGTTGACCATGA
>JBLNAW010000300.1:0-2918 GCA_050259555.1 Solirubrobacterales bacterium | reverse complement strand
TCAAGGGCTCCCGCAAGTCCACACCGTTCGCCGCGCAGCTCGCGGCCGAGGCCGCCGCGCGGCGGGCGCAGGAGCACGGGATGCTGAAGGTCGACGTGTTCGTGAAGGGCCCGGGCTCGGGCCGCGAGACCGCGATCCGTTCGCTCGCGGCCACCGGCCTGGAGGTCGCGGGCATCCAGGACGTCACGCCGGTGCCGCACAACGGCTGCCGGCCCAGGAAGCGCCGGCGCGTCTAGCGCGTCGAACCGGCCCGCCGTCGAACGGGCCGTGCGGGGCTCCGGCTTCGAGGCGGGAGCCCCGGCAAGGAACAGGTGGGGAGGAGTGGATGATCCCCCACCGGAGGAGGATGCACCGTGTTCATCGTCGCCAGGCCACAGATCTCCGAGGAGACCGTCGATCCGACGCGCTCCCGTTTCGTCATCGAGCCCCTGGAGCCGGGGTTCGGCTACACCATCGGGAACTCGCTCCGCCGCACCCTGCTGTCGTCGATCCCGGGGGCCGCGATCAGCTCGGTCCGGATCGAGGGCGTGCTCCACGAGTTCTCGACGATCCCGAAGGTGACCGAGGACGTCACCGACATCATCCTGAACCTGAAGGAGCTCGTGATCCGCAGCGAGGCCGACGAGCCCGTCACCGTGTACCTCAAGGCCAAGGGCCCGGGTGAGGTCACCGCCGGCGACATCGCGCCCCCCGCGGGCGTCGAGATCTTGAACCCCGAGCTGCGGATCGCCACGATCGGCAAGGGCGGCTCGCTCGAGATGGAGATGGTCGTCGAGCGCGGCGTCGGCTACCGCATGGCGGACAAGAACAAGAAGCCGCGGGACCCGATCGGCGTGATCCCCGTCGACTCGATCTTCTCGCCCGTGCGCAAGGTGAGCTACACGGTCGAGAACACGCGCGTCGAGCAGATGACCGACCGCGACAAGCTGATCCTGGACGTGGAGACCGACGGCTCGATCGCGCCGCGCGAGGCCGTGGCCTCCGCCGGCGGCACCCTGCTCGAGCTCGTGCAGCTCTTCGGCGACCTCGCCGAGGCGCCCTCGATGCAGGTCGGCCCCGCCGAGGACGAGTCGGTCCCGTCCGACTACCAGATCACGGTCGAGGAGCTGAACCTGTCGGTCCGCTCCTACAACTGCCTGAAGCGCGAGGGCATCAACGCGGTCGGCGACCTGGTCCAGAAGAGCGAGGCCGAGCTGATGGACATCCGCAACTTCGGCCAGAAGTCGATCGACGAGGTGAAGGCCAAGCTCGAGGAGCTCGGGCTCGGCCTCCGAGAGGAGTAACCGATGCCCCGCCCGAAGAAGGGCCCCCGGCTGGGGTCGAACCCTGCGCACCAGCGCCTGCTGCTGAACACGCTGGCCGCGCAGCTGTTCACCCACGAGAAGGTCAACACCACCGAGGCGAAGGCCAAGGCCGTCCGTCCGGTCGCCGAGAAGATGATCACGTTCGCCAAGCGCGGCGACGTCGCCGCTCGTCGCGAGGTGCTGAAGGACATCCCGGACCGGGACGTCGTGCACAAGCTGTTCGCGGAGATCGCGCCTCGGTACGCGGAGCGGAACGGCGGCTACACGCGGATCCTCAAGCTCGGACCGCGGCAGGGCGACGGCGCGCCGATGGCCGTCATCGAGCTCGTCGAGTAGCGCTCGGGGCACCGCGGCCGGGAACCGTGCGGACCGACGAGGTCGTCCGACCGGCATGAGACGGATCCGGGGAGCCCTCGCGGTCGCGGCGATGCTCGCGACCGCGTGCGGCGGCCTCGGATCCGGTGCGTCCGGCGGGCCCTCGGCGGGCGATCTCGACGGCAGGGACTTCCTCTCGACCTCCGTGCTCGAGCACGGCGCCGAGCGTCCGCTCGCGCCCGACACCCAGATCCGGCTCGGCTTCGCCGACGGCCGGATCTCGGTGCAGGCGGGATGCAACTCGATGGGCGGGGACTACGGGCTCGAGGACGGCGTCCTCCGCCTGCGCGGCTCGATGTCGATGACCGAGATGGGCTGCGACCCGGACCGCATGGCGCAGGACGAGTGGATCTCCGGCTTCCTCGGGAGCTCGCCGCGCGTCCGGCTCGACGGGCCGAACCTCACGCTGAGCGGCGCGGGCACCGTGATCGAGCTCCTCGACCGCGAGGTCGCCGATCCCGACCGCCCGCTCGTCGGGACGCGCTGGCACCTCGAGTCGATCGTGAAGGGCGAGGTCGTCTCGAGCGTGCCCGCGGGCCTCGGCGCCTCGCGCGAGCTCGTGGACGACGCGACCGTGCGCCTGGACACCGGCTGCAACGAGGGCGGCGGTCCGGTGACGGTCGACGACGGGACGCTGTCCTTCGGCGCGCTCGCGCTCACCGCGCGCGGGTGCGAGCCCGATGCCGCCGCGCTCGAGCAGCAGATCCTCGCGGTGCTCCGGGGAGACGTCGCCTTCGCGATCGACGGCCCGACGCTGTCCCTCCGAGCCGGCGATCTCGGCCTCGACTGGCGCGCCTGAGCGGCGATACTGAGCCCCGTGCGGACCGTGCGGCTCACGCTCGCGTACGACGGGACCTCGTTCCGGGGATGGGCTCGGCAGCGGGACCAGCGGACCGTGCAGGGCGTCCTCGAGGAGGCGCTCTCGCGCGTCCTCGGCGCCGTGCCGCGGCTCTCGGCGGCGGGCCGGACCGACGCCGGCGTGCACGCGCGAGGCCAGGTCGTCTCGTTCGCGCGCGAGCGCGACACTGACGTCGAGCGGATGCGCCGGTCCCTGAACGCGATGCTCGCCCCCGAGGTCGTCGTGGTCGACGGCAGGATCGCCCCGGATGGGTTCGACGCGCGGTTCTCTGCCTCGGCGCGCGAGTACCGGTACCGGATCGACGTCGGCGAGACGGCCGATCCGTTCACGGCGCGGTTCGTCTGGCACCGGCCGGGGGCGCTGTCGACGACGCGGATGCG
>JBLNAW010000299.1:0-3655 GCA_050259555.1 Solirubrobacterales bacterium | reverse complement strand
ACCGGCCGCAGGGGCCGCTCGAGGTCCTCGGGCAGGAGCACGTCATCCGGGCCCTGATGGGGTCGGTGAAGGAGGGGCGGCTCGCCCACGCGTTCCTGTTCTGCGGGCCTCGCGGGACCGGTAAGACCTCGACCGCGAGGATCCTCGCGAAGATGGTCAACTGCGAGCAGGGTCCCACCGCCGAGCCGTGCGGCACGTGCGACCAGTGCGTCGCGATCCGCGAGGGCCAGCACCTCGACGTGGTCGAGATCGACGCCGCGAGTCACGGCGGTGTCGACGACGCGCGCGACCTCCGCGAGAAGGCCCCCACCGCGCCGGTGCAAGGGCGCGAGAAGGTCTACATCATCGACGAGGCGCAGCGCCTCTCGCGCGAGGCGTTCGACGCGCTCCTCAAGGTCTTCGAGGAGCCGCCGCTCGGCGTCCGGTTCGTGCTCGCGACGACCGAGCCGCACAAGATGCCGGCCACGATCATCGGGCGGTGCCAGCGGTTCGACTTCCGGCGCGGCTCGACGGAGGTCGTCGCCGACCACCTGCTCCGGATCGCGAAGGACGAGGGCATCGAGCTCACGCCGGGGGCGGCTCAGGCGATGGCGCGGCAGTCCGAGGGCTCCTTCCGCGACTCGCTCTCGCTGCTCGACCAGGCCTCGGTGCTCGGCGCGGGCAACGTGGACGAGGCCGTGGTCGGCTCGCTCATCGGGGTCGGGCGCTCCGACACGCTGTTGGCGCTCGCCGACGCCGTGAGCGTGGGCGACGTGCACGGCGTGTTCCAGGTCGTGAGCGGGCTCGTCCAGGAGGGGCAGGACCTCCGGCACGTGACCTCGGAGACGCTCACCCACTTCCGGAACCTGCTGCTCGCGAAGACGGCGCCCGGCCAGCACGACCTGCTCGACGCGACCGAGGGCGAGGCAGAGCGGCTCGGCGCGCAGGCCGCGAAGTTCTCGTCGCCCGAGATCGCGCGGGTCATCGCGCTGTTGCTCGAGGCACAGGCCGACATGCGCTGGACGACGTCGCCTCGGTTGTCGCTCGAGCTCGCGCTCGTGCGGGCGACCTTGCCCGAGGCGGACGCTTCTCCTTCCGCGTTGATCTCTCGCATCGAGCGGTTGGAGAGGATCTCGGGGATCGAGGTCGCTGGCGGCGGGGGGGCCGTGGCTCCAGGGGCGTATTCGCGACCTGGGGCGGGGACTTCGGCGGCCGCTCCGGCGTCGGAGCTACCCGGCGGGGGCTCAGGCGCCCCTTCCGCCACGGCCCCCCCGCCCGGCACCACGTCCGCATCTGCCCAACCACCAGCGGGCAAGCGTGCGCGTACGGCGAAGGCCGAGACGACGTCCACCCCCCACACCGCCGCTCCGACCTCAGCCTCCACGGCCGCGCCGAGCCAGCCGGTGGTGGGGGCGGGGACTTCGGCGGTGGATGTTGCCTTGATACGGGGGAATTGGCAGGGGTTGATCTCGGAGTTGCGGGCGCAGGGGAAGGCGGTGTTGCCGAGCTTCTTGGAGATCGCGACGCCGGCGGCGTTCGATGGGGAGACGTTGGAGTTGGTGTTTCCGCCGGATCGGAAGTTCGGGGTGACGAAGGTCGAGGAGCGGGAGGGGGAGCTCCGGGAGGCGCTCATGGCTCTGTTCGGCATCTCGCCGAGGGTGCGGTGCGTGGTGCGGGAGGCGGTCGTCGGCGGGGAGTCGGTGGAGGAGGATCCGCCGCTGTCGGAGGACGAGGCGCTCGCGCGGTTGAAGGCGGAGCTCGGGGCGGAGCCGGCGACGGGGGACGGGGTCTAGGTGTACGAGGGGCCGATCCAGGACCTGATCGACGAGCTCTCGCGGCTGCCGGGGGTCGGGCCGAAGTCGGCGCAGCGGCTGGCGTTCCATCTGGTGAAGGCGCAGGCGGAGGAGGCTCGGCGCCTTGCCGAGGCGATCGTGCAGGCGAAGGAGCGGATCACGTTCTGCAACGAGTGCGGCAACGTGGCCGAGGGCGAGCTCTGCCGGATCTGCCGCGACGAGAGCCGGGACCGCACGGTGCTCTGCGTCGTCGAGGAGCCGAAGGACGCCTCGACGATCGAGAAGGCCGGCGTCATCAAGGGGCGGTACCACATCCTCGGCGGGGCGATCAGCCCGCTCGACGGCATCGGGCCGGAGGACCTGCGCGTCCAGGAGCTCCTCGACCGCGTCGAGCGCGACCACGTGACCGAGGTCATCCTGGCGACGAACCCGAACCTCGAGGGCAACGCGACCGCGATGTACGTCGCGGCGCTGCTGAAGCCGATCGGCGTGACGGTGACGCGCCTCGCGAGCGGGCTTCCCGTCGGTGGGGACCTCGAGTACGCCGACGAGGTGACACTCTCCCAGGCGCTCGAGGGGCGGCGCGAGATGTGACCTACGCCGCCGCCCGGCGGCGCCGCACCACCCGCACGACGAACCACGCCACCACCGCGATCACCAGGATCGGCAGCAGGTAGCCGAGCCCGACGATCACGCCGGCGATCACGCCGATGAACCCCGCGATGCCGCGGTCCCACGCGTTCGCGACGCTCGGGTTCGTGACCTCGGCCTGCGGCTCGACCCCCTCCTCGTGCATCTGCACGCGGATCGTCGCGAACGACGTGCGGTCGTCGAGCACCTGGATCTCGCCCTGGAGCTCCTCGATCCGCAGCTGCGTGTCGTCGAGCGCGTTCTGCACGCGGATCGTCTGCTCGATGCTGACCGCCTTCGCCATCAGCCCGAGGAGCACCTCTCGGCGCGCCTTCGCGATCCGCAGCCGCGCCTGCAGGTCGACGTACGACGACGTGACGTCCTGGCCGTGCACGGTCTGCACCTGGACGTCGCCGAGCGCGCGGAGGTCGCGCATCGCGGCCGCGAACTGCCCCGAGGGCACCCGCATCGTGAGGCTCCCGGTGCGATCGCGTCCGCTCGAGGTCTGCACGAACCCGCCGTGGAGCTCGGCCACGTCCTGCGCGTTCGCGAACTTCTGCTCGAACGAGTCGCGCGGCAGCTGGAGCGTGATCTGCGCGGTGCGGATGATCTTCGTGAGGTCACCCATCGGCAGCGAGGGCACGATCTCCGCCGCCTTCGGGCCCGCCTCCGTGGCGACCTGGTTGCCGATCGTGGGGGCGAAGAGCCCGTAGTCAGCGGTCGCCGGCGCCGGAGCCGGCGATGCCGAAGCTACCGGTCTGTCGGTCGCACCGGTCGAGCCGGTGACGCCCGGCGCGAAGATCGATGCCCGCCGCTCCGCCGGCGTGTGCGTCAGCGGGTTCCCCCGCGTGACCACCCACCCGAGCCCTCCCGCCACGACGAGCACGAACACCGCGCCCGTGGCGACGAGCACCCGGCCCGAGGGGAGCCGTCGCGGACGTGATGCCCGCCGTCGCCCGGCCCGCTCGCTGCGGAAGGCCGCGTCCAGGAGGTCCTCGCGCACCTGTCCGACGTATCCGATCGTCGCGTCCATCGTCATCCCTCGGTCTGTGTTTGCATCGCGGGGCTCCCCGCGAGCTCTCGTGTCAGGCGCTTCAGCCCTCGGCTCACGCGGGCCCGAGCGGTCTCCTCCGTGATGCGGAGCGACTCGGCGACCTCGTGGTAGCTCCGGCCCTCGATCACGCGGAGGGTGAGCGCCTCGCGCTGCTCGTCGGACAGGATCCCGAAGGCCCGGCCGATCGCGCGCCCGACCT
>JBLNAW010000298.1:0-3669 GCA_050259555.1 Solirubrobacterales bacterium | reverse complement strand
GCACCCGCGATCCAGGAGAACCTGGACAAGGCCTGGGAAGTCTGGAACTCGCAGGCCTAGGTCCTCGACTCGAGAGCTCCAGCTCCCCGCCTCGGGCGGGTGTCGGAAGGCGCCCGCGTTGCGACGGAGACGCGAGGATGGGCGTCTCGCGCCAGGCCAAGAGGGTCAAAGGGGGTCGAACGACCCTGCCAGTGTCAAGGACTCGGACCCTTGCTGCATCTCGAGTCGAAGGTGAAGACCACCTCGTCGCAACGGGCGGCTACAACGCCAGGCGACGGGAGCGCCGCTCACCGCGCCGTTTGGTCCTGAGCGACACGGAAGGATGTTGCGCGAACCTGGCGTGAACACCTTCACATGTCGGACAGAACCGAGATCGACACTTCAGGCAGGTGGTCGTCGTGGTCGCGGTGTGGCACGCGTCGCATCGGTCCATCGTCATCGCGTTCCTCGGACGCCCCCCACCCGCACCTGGCGGACGTTAGTCCATCGACGAGCCGGATTCTCGAGTTGAGGTCGCCATATCTGCTCTCGATGGGAAGCCCGTCTGGCCGAGGCCGCCGAGATGCGGAGACGGACGCGATGCGCGAACATCGGTGCATGGACGCTTTCGATGCCGCCCGGACGGCCATCGCCGTCCGCAGCTACCAGGAACGCCCGATCCCCGAGGACCTCATCGGCCGCATCGTGGACGTGGCCCGGTTGACGGGGAGCTCGATGAACGGACAGCCGTGGCACTTCGTCGTGGTGACCGACCGCGACACGCTGCGTCGGCTCGGCGAGGTCGTGACGACCGGCCGGTACGTCGCCCAGGCGCCGCTCGCGATCGCCGTCGCGGTCGAGCGGGGGAGCCGCTTCGGCGTCTCCGACGGCAGTCGCGCGATCCAGTCGATGGTGGTGACCGCGTGGGCCGAAGGCGTCGGATCGAACTGGACGGGGTTCACCGGGATGGACGACGTTCGAGAGCTCCTCGAGATCCCCGGCGCGTACGACGTCATCGCGGTGGTGCCGTTCGGCTACCCGGCCGAGCCGCGAACGGGGACGCGGAAAGTGCGCAAGCCCATCGCCGAGGTCGCGAGCCGCGACCGCTTCGGCCGCCCCTTCCGGTGACGCGCTCGCCGGACCCCGCACGGTCCCTCCATCGGGGGGCTGGCCGGACGTAGCCGGGACCCCGCTCGGCCCGCGAGGCTCGTGCCGAGCCGCAGCGACGGACGCTCGCGCTCGACCCGAGGGGGGAGCCCGATGAAGACCCGCAGATCCTGGATCAGGACGGCCGCGCTCGCGTCCGTCCTCACGCTTGCGATCGGCGGCGTGCCGCTCGGCGCCGCGTCCGCGCAGCCCGATCCGCTCCAGCATCTGGACATGGCCTACGTGGAGGAGGTCACGGCGCACCTCGGAACGATCGGCTCCTCCGAGCTTGGATTCCGCGCGATGGCGACGCCGGAGGACCAGGAGACGGCGCAGTACCTCGCCGACGAGATGACGGCGATCGGGCTCGAGGACGTCGCGCTTGAGGAGCTCACCGGCGACGGCTGGCGCTTCGAGAGCGGCTCGGTCGCCGTGAGCGGCCCATCGCTCAACCGGACGTTCACCGCCACGTCGAACGCCGGCGTGCCGGGCACGCCGCCCGAGGGCCTCACCGGCGAGGTCGTCCTGGTCGACCACGGGACTCGGTTCGACTACCGGGGCCACGACGTCGAGGGCAAGATCGTCTTCGCCTGGTGGGACTACGAAGCTCTCGGAGTGTGGCCGAACTACATCGCCTACGAAGCCAAACTGCACGGCGCGAAGGCGGTGATCATGGCCTCGGCGCCGGGTCACCCCTGGTACGCGGCCGGGGATGGCCGCGCGCTCGGCAGTAACGACGGCGAGTGCAGCACCACCCTATGCGCACCGACCGCGATCATCAGCAAGCGCTCGGCGGCGAAGCTCGTCGAGGCGCTCCGCTTCTCTCGCTTGACGGCGACGGTCACCGTGGACGCGACGAACACGCTCGGCGCGCCGGCCTACCAGGCGATCGGCAGGATCACCGGATCGACGTATCCGGATGAGGCGATCGTGTTCACCTCGCACCACGACGCGTGGTTCACAGGAGCGGGGGACGATTCGGTCGCGGTCGCGATGATGCTCGCGGTCGCGAAGGCCGCCGTCGACAGCGGCTACCAGCCGAAGTACACGTGGATCTTCGCGCCGGTGACCGGCGAGGAGTACGGGCTCGCCGACGCCTACTACGACTGGCTGCAAGGAGCGTTCCACCGGATCACGGTCTCGCACCCTGAGTGGCAGACGGACACCGTCGCGATCTTGAACTGGGAGACGCACTGGCCGTCCTACCCGCTCGGCGTGAGCATGCCGAGGGAGATGCGTCCGTTCGTCGCGACCTCGCTGGAGGGGAGCGTGGCCGACGGGTTGATCGGGGGGTTCGGCGTGTCCGAGGTGTGGGCATGGCAGGACAACTTCACCTACACCGCCGAAGGTGCCCCCGCGGTGACCTTCGGCGCGACGCCCGGCGGCTACTGGACGCGGTACCACACGAACTACGACGCGATCGACGGGCTGGACTTCGAAGCGCTCCAGCCGGTGTTCCAGGCTGAGGTCCGCGTCGCGCTCGACCTGGACGGCGCTCTCGCGCCGTACGATTTCGGGAAGCGGCTGCGGCACCTGGCGCCGCATCTGGTGGATGCTGCGGCGGGCGCGTTCGGGGCCGATGGCGAGGCGCTGCAGACCGCGCTCGGCAGTGTCTCGGCCGCGATCGACGGACTCGACGGCGTAGTGTCCTCGACGTGCACGTACGGCCACGAGCGCGAGGCGCTGCGGCTCTCGCTCGACCGGCTGACCGCGCTGTCGTTCCTCGACGACACGATCTACCCGCACGAGCAGTCGCAGTTCGACGCGGCGATGCTCACGTCCGCGCTCGCGTCGGTGAAGGACGGTGACTGGGCGAGCGCGCACGACGCGCTCACGTGGGTGGACCTGACCTCGCTCGCGGACATCCTCGACCGAGAGGCGTTCGACGTCGAGCAGCTCCACCACTCGCCCGGATACGAGCGGCTGTCGTGGGGAGCGCAGGGCCAGCTGTCCGAGCCCCTCGACCTGTTCGGTGTCTACCGGCATCTCGCGAAGGCGGCACGGGGCAACGTCGGGGATCCCGAGTCCTGGCGCGTGGAGCTGAAGGACGCGCGGGCGTACGCGATCGACGTGTACCGCGCGCGGGTTGACGAGATCACGGCGACGCTCGACGCGATGGCGACGGAGCTGGAGGCTGCCGCGGCCTGTTAGCGCCCGTCCGAGAGGGCTAGTATCGCCGGGTGTCCGGCGTCGTCCTTCCTCCGGAGGCCCGAGAGCTCCTCGAGAGCGATGCGGTCGCGACGGTGGTGACGATCGACCAGGACGGACGGCCGCATCTGACGGCGGCCTGGGTGGGGCTCGAGCAGGACGAGATCGTCTTCGCGACGCTCCCCGACCAGCGGAAGCTCCGGAACCTCCGCAGAGACCCTCGCATCGCGCTCTCCGTGCCCTCGACCGTGCGGAACGAGTGGGGCTTGCAGGAGTACCTCGTCGTGTACGGGACCGGCAGGGTGACGGAGGGAGGGGCCGCCGAGATGCTTCAGGAGCTCGCGCATACGTACCTCGGCCCCGACGTCGTGTTCCCGAACATGCCGGATCCACCCC
>JBLNAW010000297.1:0-4414 GCA_050259555.1 Solirubrobacterales bacterium | reverse complement strand
CGCGGGGTCGATGCGCACCACGTGCGGCTGAACCTCGCTGATGAGCCAGACGGCGTCATCGGTCGCGGCGATCGCGGATGGCTGGCAGCACACGGCGATCGCGTCCCTCACGAAGCGCATCATCTCGGGATCCAGGCGCGCGACGAGCCCTTGCACCCCACTTGCGACCCAGACGGCTCCGCCGCCGACGGCGATCAGCGTCGGTGCCCAGTCCGGGGGCGTCCGGACCGTGTCCACGATCTGTCCAGTCTCGTCAAGCCGAACCACCCGCCCTCCGAGCGGATCGGTGGCCCACAGGGACCCGAACCCGACGGCCAGGCCCGTGGGGGCGCCGACGCTCGAGATCTGCCGCACGACCCTCTTCGTCTGCGCGTCGATCTGGGAGATCGTCCCGGCGAAGCTGTCGGCGACCCACACCGATCCAAGGCCGAGGGCGATCGCGGTCGGGATGCCGACGCCGCCGACGTGCGCTACCTCTCCGCCCGTGTCGAGGTCGATCGCAGAGACGGTCCGGTCGCCGAAGTTCGCCACCCACGCCGTGGTTCCCGAGACCGTCATCGCGATCGGGTCGTCGCCCGTCGGCGCCACCGCCCGGATGCGTCCACTCGCGACGTCGACCGAGATCAAGCTGTTCGGACCGACGGTCGCGATCTCCGTTGGCTCTCCATCTGGCCGCAAGGTGAGCACGAGCGCGACCGCGATCCCTCCCGCGAGCGCGAGTGCGGCGACGCCGACCGCGACCCTAGGCCATCGCCGCGATGGGGTCCGTGGGCGGGCGCCCGTCGGGGCCGAGGGCGCGGGCCCGACGACGGCCGTGGGTCGCGGCTCGAAGTCGAGGGAGGGATCGTGCTGCAGGATCGCGGTCTGGAGCTTCGAGAGCTCCGGTCCCGGATCCACGCCGAGCTCGTCGCTCAGCCGCTCGCGCGCATCCTGATACGCCTGCAGGGCCTCGGCCTGCCGGCCGCATCGATACAGCGCGAGCATGAGCAGCCCCCAGGTCCGTTCCCGCAGCGGGTCCGCGGCGACCATCGCCGGCCCCTCGGCCGCGACGTCCTCGTGCAGGCCGAGCGCGAGCTTCGCCTCGAGCCGGCCCTCGGCCGTCGAGCGCCGCAGGTCCTCGAGCCTCGCGGCCGTGGGGCTCGCGAAGGACTCGGTCGCGAGGTCGCCGAGGGCGGGGCCGCGCCAGAGTCCGAGCGCCGCCTCGAACCGCTCGAGGGCACCCGCCGGGTCGAGCTCGACCAGTCGCCGGCCCTCGTCGTGGAAGATCTCGAACCGGTCGATGTCGAGCGTGTCGTCCGGTCCGATCTGGAGCATGTAGCCGGGGGGCTTCGTGACCAGGATCTCGCCGCCGTCCGCCCCGTCCCGCAGCACCTTGCGGAGACGCGAGACGTACACCTGCAGCGCGTGTCCGGCCGAGGTCTGCGGCTCGTCTCCCCAGAGGTCCTCGAGGAGCTGCTCCGAGGCGACGACGCGGTTCGCGTGGAGGGCGAGGTCGGCGAGCAGGGCTCGCTGCTTGCCACCCCCGAGTGGCAGCGGGCCATCCTCCCGCGCGACCTCGATCGGACCAAGGAGCCGGTACTGCAAGCGTTCCGCTCCTGCGGACGGGTCCCCGGCCCGACCGTAGCACCCCCGGCGTCGCAGGGATAGACCGCGCGTCGAGCCGTCGTTGACCCCCCGTTGACCTCGTGCAACCGGCCGTTGACGCCCCCGGAGCAGCGTGGCGGCATGGCATGCGAGCAGGGGACGCGCGGAGGAGCCACCCGGTGGACGCGGGGAGCGATCGTGCTCGCCGCCCTCCTCGGCTCGTGGACGGTCGTGCCCCCGTCGCCCTCGGGTCCGCTCGCGCTGGCGAAGGGCGAAGCGCTCATCTCCACCGAGGAGGTGACCGCCCCCAACGTCGTGCTGATCGTGTCCGACGACCAGCGGTGGGACACGCTGTGGGCGATGCCGATCCTTCGCTCCGAGCTCGCGGACCACGGCGTCACGTTCTCGAACACCTTCGTCGCGAACCCCGTCTGCTGCCCGAGCCGGGCCACGATCCTCACCGGCAGGTACTCGCACTCGACCGGCGTGTACACGAACCACGCGCGGAACGAGCACGGCGGCTTCCGGGCGTTCGACGACTCGGTCACGATCGCCACGGCCCTGCAGGCCGCTGGGTACCGGACGGGTCTGTTCGGCAAGTACCTCAACGGGTACAAGACCGAGTACATCCCACCGGGCTGGGATCGGTGGTTCTCGACGTTCCGCCACGGTGGCTACTACCGGTACACGGCCTCGGTCGACGGCAGGCTCGTCCACTACGGGGGCGAGCGCGCCGACTACGGGACGCACGTGCTCGGCCATGAGGTGGTCTCGTTCATCCGGGACACCGATGCGGCACGGCCCGTCTTCGTGATGTACACGCCGCACGCGCCGCACATCCCCGCGATCCCCGCGCGGGGCGATGCCCACATGTTCGGAGGGCTCGAGCCGTCGCGTCCGCCGAGCTACGACGAGGCGGACGTCTCCGACAAGCCGGCGTTCGTCCGCCTCCGCGGGCGGCTGGGATCCGACGGGGTGTGGCTCGACCGGTTCCGCCTGCGCCAGGCGCGGGCGCTGGTGGCCCTCGACCGGACCGTCGGGTGGATCGTGAACGCGCTCGCCGACACCGGGCGCCTCGCGACGACGATGATCGTCTTCACGTCGGACAACGGGATGATGTGGGGCGAGCACCGGCTGTCCGGCAAGGGCTACGCGTTCGACGAGAGCATCCACGTCCCGCTCGTCGTCCGCTACGACCCCCTCACCTCAGGGGCGAGGACCGACGACCGCCTCGTGTCGAACGCCGACCTCGCGCCGACGATCGCCGACCTCGCCGGTGTCGGTCTGCCGGGCGCCGAGGGCATGAGCCTCGTCCCGCTCCTCGAGGGAACCCCGGACGTGCGGTGGCGAGAGGCGGTCCTGATCGAGCACCTCGGCGAGGTGGGCGGACGCATGGCGCCCACCTTCTGCGCGGTGCGCGAGGCGGACTTCGCCTACGTGCGCTACGTGACGGGCGAGCGCGAGCTGTACGACCTGCGGAGGGACCCCTTCGAGCTCGTGAACCGTGCCAGCACGCTCGGTCAGCGGCCCGTCGGACGGCGCCTGCGCGCCGAGCTGCGAGCGCTGTGTGATCCGGCGCCGCCGGGTGCCCCGTGGTGAGACCGGAGGGTTGCGTTGACGAGGCGTTGAGGGGATGCAACCGGGCGTTGACCAGGGATCTGCATCCTCGATGCGCGGATGGTTCGAGGCAGGGCGCCGAAAGCGCCCGGAAGGGGGGAGAAGGGTGAGTGCATCTTCACACAGCGTGAGGCTCGGCGGCCCCCGCCACGGGTCTCTGCGCGAGAGGGTCGCCGCGGGTGTCGCGGTCGCGCTCTTCGCCGCGGCCGCGTTCCTCACCTTCGGTCACGCCGAGCACGGCACCGTTGGGACCACCTCGGCCCCGGCGACGCGGGTCGGGGTCGCCGACACGCGCTGGGTCCCGAAGTGGACGGCCGCCTCGGCACGGGCGGCCGCGGCCGAGAGCGGGTCCGCGATGGACCCCCGCTGGCTGCCCAAGCAGCACCTGGATACGGCGCGGACCTCCCGGACCTGATGACGGATCGGTCCTCGACGTGTCCACCCGCGCGCAGGAGCCGGGACGACCCCCTTCTCCTGCGCGCGGCCGTTCCACGAGCGGATCCACGAAGAGGGAGGTGGGAACGATGCGGAAGACGATCCCCTTCCTGGTGATCGCCGCGCTGCTGTCTTTCGGTGTTCCGGCGAGCGCGGCACCGCCGGTCATCACGCGGGAGCACGTCGACTACACCGTGCCCGAGGCGTACGGCGTCTCGTGCGACGGGTTCGAGATCATGTTCACCGCGAGCGCGGATCACCTTCGGATGGACTTCTACGACGATGCCGGGAACCTGATGGTCACGACCCTGCACTTCTCGTTCACCGGAACCCTGTACAACAGCACCGACCTCACGAAGGACGTCCCGTACGACGGTCGGGGCTACTGGACCTGGGACTGGGCGGACGGTCACGGGATCGACACGTTCCGGTACACGGCGACGATCGACGGCAAGCGGGTCCAGATCCTGACCGGCCAGGACGTCTACAACTGGGATCCGATCTGGCTCATCTGGCACGGCATCGACGGCGCGTCGATCGCGTGCGAGGCCTTGAGCTGATCGAGGCGCCCTTCGGTCACGTACCAGTGACCTTCCCGACGAAAGGGACCGCCCCGGCGTCCTTGGGACGACGCCGGGGCGGTCTCGCGCGAACTGCGGTCCTAGTTGACCTTCCAGCCGGCCGACAGGGCGATGGCCAGCGCGGACAGCCAGCCCAGGGAGTACATGATCCGCCGGATGCGCACTGAGTACCTCCTCTCCATCACGAGCCGACCGTT
>JBLNAW010000296.1:0-19591 GCA_050259555.1 Solirubrobacterales bacterium | reverse complement strand
GGCTCTCGATGTCTTCCTGTGCCGCGGGACGCACGTCGTAGCCCTGGACGACCGAGCCCAGGCGTCGCGCCGTCGCGATCGCCATCAGTCCGGCGACCCCCGCGCCGATGACGAAGACCTGCGCCGGCCGAACCGTGCCGGCCGCGGTGGTCATCATCGGGAACATCTTGGGAAGGCGATCGGCCGCCATGAGGACGGCCTTGTAGCCGATCACGGTGGCCTGCGAGGACAGGACGTCCATGCCCTGTGCGCGCGTGATCCGCGGCATGAAGTCCATCGCGAATCCCGTCACCTTGTGTTCGGCGGCCTGACGGATGCCCGCGGGGCAGACGAGTGGATCCGCCATCCCCACGATCACCTGGTTGGGCTTGAAACGGTGGATGTCGTCTCGCCCCAGCTCCGGGTTCGCGCCGCAGGTCCGAACCTGCGCGACGATGTCCGCCTGGAACACGCGCTCGCGGTTCCCGATCTCCGCACCGTGCGCCGCGTACTGTTCGTCGGCGAACCCGGCAGCTTCTCCGGCCTTCGATTCAACGACGACACCCAACCCCGCCTTCATCAGTTGCGGTAGCACGGCGGGGACCAGTGCCACTCGGGTCTCCCCAGGGAACGTCTCCCTGGGCACACCCACGAGGAGTCGTTCGGTCTCCATGGCTCCACGTTGTCAGGTGAACCCGCAGGCAGCATGGGACGCTTGGTCCCCCCTCCCGGGGACCATCGGGACCTCGGGTCGAGGGCTCTCGGCCCGTTCCGTGGTAGGCCCTAGGACCTTGCTCCCTGGCGCTACGCCTCGGCGCCGAGTTCGCGCCGTAGGGCGGGCAGCGGCAGGGTCCCCAGCGCGAGCAGACGGTCGTGGAAGTCGCGGAGCGAGAACGTGGCACCTTCGCGCCGGGCGGCCGCCTCGCGCTGGCGCTCGATCTCGAACTGGCCGACCTTGTACGAGAGGGCCTGCCCCGGCATCGTGATGTAGCGGTCGGTCTCGATCGCCGCGTCGACACTCGGGACGCCGGCGCCCTCCAGCAGGGCGATCGCCCGTTCGCGGCTCCAGCCGAAGGCGTGGATCCCGGTGTCCACCACCAGGCGGGCGGCACGCATCGCCTGGGCGTCGAGCATGCCGAGGCGCTCGGCCTCGTCCTCGAACAGCCCCATCTCGTCGGCGAGGCGCTCGCTGTACAGCCCCCAGCCCTCGGAGAAGGCGGCCCCGGCGAGGTACCCGCCGAACCGTCGCAGCGCGGGCCGCTCGCCCATCTCCTGCTCGAGCGCGGTCTGCAGGTGATGTCCCGGGTTCGACTCGTGGTAGGTCGTCGTCGCGAGGTGGTTGAGGGGACGATGCTCGAGGTCGTACGTGTTCACGTAGTAGACGGCCCGCCGGCCACCGTCCTGCGACGGCGGGTTGTAGAAGGCGAACGGCATGTCTTTCTCGCGGAAGGCCTCGACCGCGCGGACCTCGCAGTTGTCGCTCGGCATCCGGCCGAAGAAGGCGTGGGCCGCGTCCCAGCTCTTCGCGACCTGGCGCTCGGCGAGACGGACCAGCTCTTCGGGTGAGGCCGCGCGGTTGCGGCCGCTCGCGTCGAGCTCCACGGCGGCCGTGGCGGGATCCGGGAAGCCGAGGAGTCCGGCGACCTGCCCGCGCTCCTCCTGGATCTCCGCCAGGTCGGCGACGCCGAGCTCGTGGGCGTCGCGAGCCTCGAGGGGAAGCGTGGTGTACGCGAGGATCTCCGTCGCGTACATCGCGTCGCCGTCGGGCAAGGCGGCGAGACCGATCGTCTCGGTCGCCGAGGGCAGGTACGCACGTAGGGCCTCGAGGTAGGTCTCGAGCGCCGGCGCCACCGAGGAGCGCACGGCGTCGAGGACGCGCTCGCGGCCGGCGACGTCGGACGCGGGGACCGGCAGGAGCGCGGGGGAGTCGGCGGCGGCCGTCGCGAGGAGCCGCTCGACCTGCGCGATCGTACGCGCGACCACGATGCGCGGAGCCGTGACGCCGGCCGCGACCCCTTCGCGGGCGACCTCCGCGGCATCCCGGTAGAAGCCGGGGGTCGCGGCGAGACGCGCGAGGAGGCGCTCGAGCCGTTCGGGCGTGTCGGCGCGCTGGTACGAGCCGATCTCGGCCAGGAGCTGCCCGGGTCCCCAAAGGTGCGAGACGACCTGGAGGAGGTCGAGCCGGTGCGCGAGCTCGGCCGCATCCCGCGCGGCGACCGCCTCGAGCACGTCGAGGGTCGTTCGGGTCGTCTCGTCGAGGGCGCTCCGGTCGATCGTCGCGAGCTCGGCGAGCGCCGCCCGGGCTCGCGTCTCCCGTCGAGCGCGTCCGGTCTCCGATTGATCGGGCAGCCGGTCGTCGTAGCGCTCGTCGCCGACGACGGTCGCGAAGAGCGGGGAGTCCTCGAGCAGCTCGTTCCAGAAACGGTCCGCGAGCGCGTTCGCTCGGTCCGCGTCACTCATCGGTCGGCTCCCCCTCGTCGGCGTGCTGGCGCGCGGGGCACATCGTAACGGGAGCCGGGGATCACTCCGCCCGCTCGAGCCAGCCGAAGTGCCGTGCGCGGACGTCGTCCTTCCGGTCGGGGGGCAGGAAGCTCGTGTCGAAGGCGTTCGCCGTCGCCTGCCGAAGGTCACCGAGCGTGAAGCCCATCTCGTCTCGGGCGACCTCGAGCTCGTGCGTGAGGTCGATCCCGAACAGGCCCGGGTCGTCGGTGTTCAGCGTCACCAGCAGGCCCTCGCGCAGCAGCCGCCGGGCGGGATGCCGCTCGAGCGAGGGGACGGCCCCGGTCCGCAGGTTCGACGTGGGGCACATGTCGAGACCCACGCGACGGGTCCTCGCGAGCTCCGTCACCCCTGGGTCGGCGGCGACCGAGACGCCGTGCGCGAGGCGCCGAGGCCGGAGCAGCTCGATCGCGTCCCGCGCGTAGGAGGCCGGTCCCGACTCGCCGTAGTGGACCGTGACCGGGAGGCCGAACCCATGGACGGCATCGATGAGGTCGACGTATCGCTCGGGTGGGTAGTCGAGCTCGGCGCCGGCGATATCGAAGCCGACGAGCTCGGCGAGGTGGCGCTCGGCGAAGGCGACCGTGCGCGTGCCCGAGTCCATCCCGTAGTCGCGGGAGAAGATCGCGATCAGGCCGACGACGACGTCGTGCTCGGCGGCCGCGCGGGTGACGCCGGCGACGACCCGGTCCATGGCCAGATCCCAGTCGAGCTCGCCCGGCGCGAAGAAGAACTCCGGCGAGAACCGGAGCTCGGCCAGGCGGACGCCGTCGAGCGCGAGATCCTCCACCGCCTCGTAGCTGATGCGCTCGACCGCCTCGTAGGTGCGGAACGAACCCCGGACGAGGTCGAGCACGTCGAGCACGACCCCGAGGTTCGCCATCGGCTCGAGCACCTGGGCGCGCGGCGCCAGCTCCTCGGGCGTGGTCTCGGGCAGCGGCTCACCCGCGTCGCGGTAGAGGTCCAGGATCGTCTGCAGGCGCATCGCGCCCTCGAGATGGCGGTGCAGCTCCGCCTTGGCGAGGGTGCGCAGGTCCATGGCTCGCATTGAACCAGACCCCGTTCCCGGCCGGGCTCGCCGACCACCGAGCCGCTAGCATGCTGCGGAAGACCGAGGAGGTCCCATGCTGCTCGAGGGCAAGAAGCTGCTGATCACGGGGGTGCTCACGCGCGAGAGCATCGCGTACGCGGCCGCGAGGGCGGCGCAGGAGCAGGGCGCCGAGATCGTGCTCACGTCCTTCGGCCGCGCGATGGGACTCACCGAGAAGAGCGCCAAGCGCCTGCCGCAACCCGTCGACGTGCTCGAGATGGACGCCACGAACCTCGAGCACGTGCGTGCGCTCGCCGAGGAGCTCGGCCGCCGATGGGGGCGCGTCGACGGCTTCCTCCACGCGATCGCGTTCGCCCCGCAGGACGCGCTCGGCGGCAACTTCCTCCACACGCCGTGGGAGAGCGTCGGCACGGCCCTGCAGGTGAGCGCGTTCTCGCTGAAGACGCTCGCCGAGGGGTTCCTGCCGCTCATGCGCGAGCACGGCGGGGCGATCGTCTCGCTCGACTTCGACGCCCGCGTCGCGTGGCCCATCTACGACTGGATGGGGGTCGCGAAGGCGGCGCTCGAGTCCGTGACGCGGTACCTCGCGCGAGACCTCGGACCACACGGCGTGCGCGTGAACACGGTCTCGGCCGGGCCGCTCCGCACGATCGCCGGCAAGGGGATCCCCGGCTTCCAGGCGCTCGCCGAGGGCTGGAGCGACCGCGCCCCCCTCGGCTGGGACAACACGGACGCCGCTCCGGTCGCCGACGTGATCGCGTTCCTGCTCTCGGACCTGGCCCGGGGGATCACCGGCGAGATGGTCCACGTGGACGGCGGATACCACGCGATCGGGACCGCGCCGGTCCCGACCCCGGATCCGCCCGCCGAGTAGCCGGGATCCGCTCAGATGTCGGCCGCGCCGAGCAGCCGGCCGTAGGGACCTCGGCCCGCCACGCACCACGCCCCGCATCGAGCCGCGAGGGCGAGCGCGTCCTCGAGCCCGTCGCCTCGGGCCAGGGCGAACGTCAGGCCTGCCGCGAAGACGTCGCCGGCGCCGTAGCGATCGACGATGGGGCCGGGCGGCTCGGCCGCCGCGTACCGTCCCGCACGGCCCTCGGCCGTCTCGAACGTGCCGCCGCGCGCGCCCTCCGTCCGTACCACGACGGTCGGAGGTTCGGAGAACCTCGAGGGATCGGACCGCTCCGCGGGGTCCGACGCGCTCCCCACGACGGCATCGAGCCGGACCCCGGCCTCGGCGAGCAGGTTGGACACGCGGCTCGTCGCGACCACGACCCGGGCACGTCGGGCGAGCCGGAGGGCCTCGGCATCGGCGGCGCAGACGTACACGCCGTCGACGCCTTGGAGCTCGGACCACGGGAGGAGGTCCGCGGCGCGAGGGTGCGAGCGCTCGCCGATCACCGTGATCGAGCGCTCGCCGTCAGCGTCGATGAACGTGACGGCGCGGCGGGAGGGGACCGGCCTGCGGGCGGCCTCGACGCGCAGGCCGAGCGCCTCGAGCCCGAGGAGCGATCGGTCGCCCACGTCGTCGTCACCGACCGCCGTGAAGAAGGTGCAGTCGCCGCTCAGCCGCAGGAGCTGGACCGCCGCCACGGGGCCGCCGCCGCCCGGCTCCTCCCACCGGTCGAGCGCGTGGGCGATCTCGTCGGCTCGGGGGAGGCGCGCGACGCGCACGAACTCGACCCACTCGACGTGTCCCACGACGGCCGTCCGCATCCGGGGCAGTGTGGCATCCTCGGATGGTGCCTGGGGAGCGGCGACTGACGAGCTTCAGCCACGGGGCTGGGTGCGGATGCAAGCTCGGTCCGAGTGAGCTGGTCTCGCTCCTGTCGACGCTCCACCTGCCCGCGCCGGCGCCGGAGGTGCTCGTGGCGGCCGATACCGGCGACGACGCGGCGGTCGTACGGCTGCCGAGCGGCGACGCATTGATCGCGACGCTCGACTACTTCACGCCGATCGTCGACGATCCGTACGACTGGGGCAGGATCGCCGCGACGAACGCCCTCTCCGACGTGTACGCGATGGGAGGCAGGCCGCTCCTCGCGCTCAACGTCGTCAACTGGCCGGTCGACGACCTGCCGCTCGAGATGCTCGGGCGCGTGCTCCAGGGGGGGATCGACGTCGCGACGTCGGCCGGCGCGGCGGTCTTGGGCGGGCACTCGATCACGGATCCCGAGCCGAAGTACGGGATGGTCGCCATCGGGCTCGTCGACCCCGAGCGGATCGTGCGCAACTCGACCGCGAGGCCGGGGGACCGGCTGTTCCTCACGAAGCCGCTCGGCCTCGGGATCGTCTCGACGGCGCTGAAGCGAGGGGTGGCTCCGGACGACCTCGTGCGGAGAGCGGTCGAGCTGATGACCACGCTCAACGACCGCGCGGCCGAGGCGATGCTGGAAGCCGGCGCCGTCGCGGCGACCGATGTGACCGGCTTCGGCCTGCTCGGACACCTGCACCGGATGCTCGCGGCCTCGGGCGTCGCGGCGCGTCTCGAGGCCTCGGTCGTGCCGGTGCTGGAGGGCGTGCTCGAGCTGGCGCGACAGGGTGTCGTGCCGGGAGGCTCCGGACGGAACCACGCGTTCGTGTCCCCGCACGTCGACTGGGGCGGCCTCGATGAGCCGGAGCAGCTGGTGCTGGCCGACGCGCAGACCTCGGGTGGGTTGCTCGTCGCAGCTCCCGAGGGGGAGCGGCTCGCGGCGTCGTTCGAGGCGCGGGACGTGCCGTTCGCCGAGATCGGGACGGTGATCGAGGGCCGCCCCGGCACGATCGCGATCGCCGGCGGACCCGTCGGTTGACGGTCGACCGGGGAATACCACCGCACTGGTACGGTTCATCGAGGTGCAGATGCAGATGCTTCGGATCGACGACGTCCTGTTCAAGGAGATGGAGGAGCACGGCCTCCGGGAGTTCCCGAACGAGGCGTGTGGCCTGTTGGCGGGGCGCGACGGGGAGCCCGTCCGCTTCTTCGCGATGAAGAACCTCGACGCGAGCCCGGTGTCGTACCGCCTCGATCCGAAGGAGCAGCTCCACGTCTTCGACGAGATGGACGACGAGGGCCTGGACCTGGTGGGCATCTTCCACACGCACACGCACTCGGAAGCGTACCCGTCCGAGACGGACACGAAGCTCGCGTTCTACCCTGACGCCTACTACCTGGTGATGTCGCTGTCGGACCGCGAGCATCCCGTGCTCCGCGCCTTCCGGATCCTCGAGGGCGAGATCACCGAGGAGGTGCTGAAGGGCCCGTGACCCGCGAGTTCACCGTCGAGGAGGTCCAGCGTTACGCGCGGCACATCATCCTGCCGGGCGTCGGCGCCGAGGGGCAGCGCAAGCTGCTCGAGGCCAAGGTGCTGTGCGTCGGCACGGGGGGGCTCGGCTCGCCGATCTCCATGTACCTCGCCGCCGCGGGCGTCGGCACGATCGGGCTCGTCGACTTCGACCGCGTGGATCTGTCCAACCTGCAGCGCCAGATCTCGCACGGGACGGAGGACGTCGGGCGGCCGAAGGTCGAGTCGGCGCGCGACACCCTGCTTCGGATCAACCCCAACGTGGACGTCGTCACCTACGACACGATCCTGTCGAGCGAGAACGCGTTCGAGATCCTCGAGCCGTGGGACGTCGTGATCGACGGCACGGACAACTTCCCGGTGCGCTACCTCGTGAACGACGCCACGCAGATGCTCGGCAAGCCGCTCGTCTACGGATCGATCTACCAGTTCGAGGGGCAGGCCACGGTGTTCCTGCCGGGCCAGGAGACCCCGTGCTACCGGTGCCTGTTCCCGCAGCCGCCGCCCCCCGGCACCGTCCCGAGCTGCGCCGAGGGCGGTGTGTTCGGCGTGCTCCCCGGCATCGTCGGCACGATCCAGGCGACCGAGGCGATCAAGCTGATCATCGGCCTCGGCGAGACGCTCGAGGGGCGGCTCCTGATCTTCGACGCGCTCACGATGGACTTCACGACCGTCAAGCTGCGTTGGGACGCGGACTGTCCGGTCTGCGGCAAGGAGCCCACCGTGACCGAGCTCATCGACTACGACCAGTTCTGCGGCATCCCGAGCCGCAGCGAGTGAGGAGACCGAACCACGATGTCCGTGAAGGTGAAGCTGCCGACGATCCTCCGCAAGCACGCGGGCGGTGAGGCGCGCGTCGATGCCCAGGGCGCGACCCTGCGTGAGCTGCTCTCGAACCTGGAGGGCTCCTATCCCGGGATCACGAAGAACGTGCTCACGGACGACGGCGGCCTGCATCGGTTCATCAACGTGTATGTGAACGACGAGGACGTCCGCTACCTCGGATCGCTCGAGACGGAGCTCAAGGACGGCGATACGATCTCGATCCTGCCGGCCGTCGCCGGCGGCTCGTCGTACGCCGTCGCCTGACTTCCCTTGCGGGGGAGTACCTCTCGGCGCTCGAGCCCCGTCTGCACGCTCGCGGGCTCGGCGCTAGGCTTGACCCCATCGGCGCACCCGCGACCGTCGGGACGCGCCGCCGAGAGGGGGGTGCCTGATGCGGCTCCGAGCCGTTCTGTCCGGCGCACTCGTCATGCTGCTCGCACTGTCGACCCCGACGCTCGCGGCTCCGGAGCGTGGACGGTCGGCCCGTGACGGCGAACGGGTGCTTCCGAAGGGATTCGTACCGGCCGTGGTTCGCTCGCAGCAGACCCAGCGCTGGTTCGTGCAGATGCGGACACCTTCGGTCGTCGAGCGCAACCTGCGCGCCCCGAGCGCGCAGCGCGCCGCCTCCGCGGACGCGCTCTCGTCGCAGACCGCGGCGATCCGACAGGTCGAGTCGCTCGGCGGCTCGGTCGTGTTCCGCTATTCGCTCCTGGTGAACGCCTTCTCGGTCCAGATGTCGGCCGACGCGGCGCGTGCGCTCGCGGCCCGGCCCGACGTCCGTCTCGTGGAGCCGGTCACGATCGTCCGGGCTCTCGAGACCGAGAACTCGGACAGCGTGCCGTTCATCGGCGCGACCAAGGTGAACCAGAAGCTCGGCGTGAAGGGCAAGGGCATGACCGTCGCCGTCGTCGACACAGGCGTCGACTACACGCACGCCGACTTCGGGGGAGCAGGGACGGTCGCCGCGTACCAGGCGAACGATCCCGCGATCATCGAGCCGGGCACGTTCCCGACCTCCAAGGTGATCGGCGGATATGACTTCGTCGGGCAGAACTACGACGTGCTCGACGACCTCACGACCAACGACGTCCCCGTGCCGGACCCCGATCCGCTCGATGACGCGATCGACGGTCAGCACGGGTCCCACGTCGCGGGGACCTGCTGCGGCATCGGCGTGCCGGGGAGCATCGGGCCGGGCGTGGCGCCGAAGGCGAAGATCCTCGCGGTGAAGGTGTGGGAGAGCGGGAACTCGACCGCCGACGTCCTCGTGGCCGGCTACGAGTTCTCCGTCGACCCGAACCAGGACGGGAGCATGGACGACGCGGCCGACGTCCTGTCGTTCTCCGGCGGCGTCGACTACGGCCCGCCGAGCTCGACGGAAGCGATCGCCGCCGAGGCGGTCGTCAAGGCCGGCACCGTGTTCGTGGCCGCCGCGGGCAACGCGGGGAACCAGCCGAACGGCGGGTCCGCGTATATCCTCGGGACGCCGGCGGCAGCACCGCACGTGATCGCGGTCGCGGCCTCGATCGACCAGTACGAGGCGCAGCAGCTCATCGTCAACACGCCGACGGGCGTCGTGATGCCGTTCGGCGGGCTGGTCGTGCAGCAGGACTGGGCTCCAGACATGACCGCCGACATCACGGCGGACATCGTCGATGCCCGCGCGTACGCGACGATCGCCGATCCGAGCGGTGCGCCGTCGCCGAGCGACCGCATCCTGTGCGACAGCACCCCCGCGGGAACGCCGTTCGCCGGCAAGATCGCGTTCGTGTTCAAGGGACCGTTCGGGGCGGGTGACTGCCTCGTGGACGACAAGGTGCTGCACGCGCAGGAGGCCGGCGCGATCGCCGTCCTGATCTGGAACGGGTTCGGCGGCCTCGCGTCGCAGTACTCGGTGGGGACCTCGGCCGCCTCGGTCACGATCCCCGCGGTGGACCTGTCGCAGGTGGACGCCGAGGCGCTCGCCGCGGCGATCAGCCCGAACGCTCCAGCGTCGTACGACGACGTGCCCGGCAACGTGACGATCACGGCCGATCAGGTCGTGATCCCGGGCTTCGAGGACCACATGGCGGACTTCTCCTCCGAGGGTCCGACCCGCACCACGAACCAGCTGAAGCCCGACGTGGCGGCGCCCGGCGTGCTCGTGACCTCGGTCGCGGCGGGGACCGGGACCGGCTCGTACACGTGGGACGGCACCTCGATGGCCACGCCGCACGTTTCGGGTGTGGCGACCCTGCTCCGTGAGATCCACCCCACGTGGTCGCCGGCGCGCATCAAGGCGGCGATCATGAACCAGGCGACGCAGGACATGCGGAACCTGGACGGGAGCGGGCCGGTTCCCGCGACCGTGATGGGCTCGGGCCGCGTCCAGGCCTTCCAGTCGGCGATCGCGACGAACCTCGCGATGCCGGGGAGCATCTCGCTCGGCCTCGTGGGAGCCTCGGACCTGTACACGGCCGCTCGGGTCATCCGCGTGTTCAACATGGACACGGTCGCGCACACCTACCGAGCGGTGGCCGCGGTCCGGTACACGGACTTCAACGCGAAGTTCTCCTCCGCCAAGGTCAGCGTGAACGAGGCCACCCTCTCGAGGGCGCAGAAGTTCATCGTGCCGCCCGGCAAGAAGGTCAAGGTCGTGCTCGAGGTCACGCTCGACCCGGGTCAAGCCTCCGATTGGCAGCAGGAATGGGGTTGGTACTACTTCAACCCGAACGTCGACGGACAGGTCACGTTCACGCAGCTCGACGGCAAGCGCGACAGGTTCCACGTGCCGTGGCACGCCGCCGCGCTGCCTTCGGCGGAAACGGGGATGTCGGTTTCCTCGCTCGACCTCACTGCCGGCCCGCAGTCGATGAACATCACCGAGGCCGGGCTCGGCGTTCCGTACGCCGACCTCTACCAGCTCGGCGCGGAGAGCCCCGTCTCGACCGGCGGGGAGGAGGATCTCGCGGCGATCGGGGCGCGCTCCTTCACGGGCTCGCAGATCAACGGGAACCCCGAGCTCCTTCCGAACGGCGTCGACCCCTTCGCCGGGTACAGCTGGCAGGACTTCATCTGGGCCGACAGCTACCCGACCGAGCCGATCGAGTTCGTGGCGGCCTTCAACGGGATCCACGACACGACCGAGACCCTCGAGGTCGACGTCATGGTCGACCTCGGCGCCGACGGCGTCTTCGCCGATCCGGCGTTGGAGGCCGACGCGCTCGTCGTGAAGCTCCCCGGTGAGGGGTTGACCTGCGTCTTCAACCTGCCGAGCGACTTCAGCGCGTGCGACGCCGACTACTACGCGGACTACTCGAACTACAGCGCGAGCGTGACCGGCATGGTCGTGGACGCCGGCGCGCTCGGGATCACCAACGGGAACAGCACGATCGCGTACGGCGTGGTCGCGTGCACGGGCGAGTTCGCGGGCGATGTGCCCACGGCCGTGTGCGACTCGGCGGGCGACATCGACCCGGTGACCGGCACGTACGCCGCGGTCATCGACGTGAAGGCCCCGCCGCTCGCGCTGGACGACATCACCTGCCGAGGATTCTTCGGCGGCGATGCGAACCTGTGCGACGACGTCGTCGTGGACGTCGGGAGCGCGGCTCCCGGCGACGACCCGTCGATCCTGGCGGTGTTCCCGAACAACGCACCCGGCTCCCAGCACTCGATCATCACCACGACGACCTGAGCCGGATCGAACGCGGGGAAGGCCCGGTCTTCGGACCGGGCCTTCCCACGTTGCTGGGATAATCCCTTCCCGTGCGCTACCAGGACGTCTTCGACGCGATCGGCCATACGCCGCTCGTCGGCATGCCCCGCATGTCGCCGAAGCCCGGCGTTCGCCTGTGGGCGAAGCTCGAGGGCGCGAACCCGACGGGATCAACGAAGGACCGGATCGCGAAGAAGATGGTCGAGGTGGCCGAGGCCTCGGGCGAGCTCACGGAGGACCGGATCATCCTCGAGCCGTCCTCGGGCAACACGGGGATCTCGCTCGCGATGGTCGCGCGCCTGAAGGGGTACCGGCTCACGGTGGTGATCCCCGACAACGCCAGCGACGAGCGGATCCGGTTGCTCGAGCTGTTCGGCGCCGAGGTCGTCTACTCGCCCGGCGACAAGGGCACGAACGGCTCGATCGAGGTCGCGAACGCCCTCGCGAAGGACGAGCGCTACTTCATGCCCTTCCAGTACGGGAACCCGGCGAACCCGCTCGCCCACGAGGAGGGCACCGCCGTCGAGATCCTCGAGGACCTCCCCGAGCTCACCCACTTCGTCGCCGGTCTCGGCACCGGCGGCACGCTCACCGGCAACGGGCGGGCGCTGCATCGCCACAACGCCGACATCCAGGTCGTCGCGGCCGAGCCCGAGCTCGGCGACCTCGTGTACGGGCTGCGATCCCTCGACGAGGGCTTCGTGCCCCCGATCTTCGACCCGAGCGTCGTGGACCGGAAGTTCCTGGTGAACTCGGCCGACGCGCTGCGAGCCACCCGCCAGCTCACCTCGAACGAGGGCATCTTCGCCGGGATCTCCTCCGGTGCGGTGGTCCACGTCGCCCAGCGCGTCGCTCGCGAGATCGACGAGGGCGACGTCGTATGCCTGCTCGCCGACGGCGGGTGGAAGTACCTGTCCACCGAGGCGTGGGCGCCCGAGCTCGAGCGCGCCGAGAAGGGCGTCGAGGGGTCCCTGTGGTGGTAGCGCGTGCCTGACGATCGCCCGATCGGGATCTTCGACTCCGGCGTCGGCGGCCTCACGGTCGCGAGAGCGATCATCGACCTCCTGCCGCGCGAGACGCTCCTGTACGTCGGCGACTCCCTCCACTTCCCGTACGGCCCGAAGCCCGTCGAGGAGATCCGTCGGTACGCGATGGACATCGCGGCGCACCTCGTCGAACGCGGCGTGAAGATGCTCGTCGTCGCGTGCAATTCGATCGAGGTCTCGGCGATCGGCGACATCGCGTCGAACCACGGGGTGCCCGTGGTCGGCGTGATCAACCCGGGAGCGCGTGCCGCGGTCCGCGCGACCCGCAACGGGGTGATCGGCGTCATCGGCACGCAGGCGACGATCGCGACCGGCGCCTACCAGCGCGCGATCGGCGCCGAGGCCGAGATCTACGGCGCCCCCTGCCCGGTCTTCGTCGAGCACGTGGAGCGGGGGGATACGACCTCGGATGAGCTTCGTGCCGCGGCGCGCGGGTACCTCGCGCCGCTCAAGGAGCGGGGGATCGACACGTTGATCCTCGGTTGCACCCACTACCCGTTGCTCTCGGGGCTCCTGCAGCTGGAGCTCGGTCCGGGCGTGATCCTCGTCTCCTCGGCGGAGGAAACCGCGAAGGACGTGTACGCTACGCTGCTGCGCGAGGGGCTCGCCCGGGGGGGCGACGCCGGGCATCCCGCCCACGAGTTCCTCTGCACCGGGGATCCGGCGCTCTTCCAGAACCTCGCCGAGCGGTTCCTCGGTCCGGAGATCGGCGATCTGCACGTTCGCCGTGTCGAGCTTGAGGGGGCGGGTTGAGGCTGACGGTTCTCGGGTCGAGCGGCACGTGGCCGAACGACGGGACGGCGACGAGCGGGTACCTGCTGCAGCACGACGGTTTCAACCTGTACCTGGACGCGGGGACGGGGACCCTCGCGAACCTCCAACAGCACATCGACCTCTCCGAGATCCACGGCGTCGCGATCACGCACGAGCACCCCGATCACTTCGTCGACCTGTACCCCGCCTTCTACGCGCTGTTCTATGGGGAGCTCGGCAAACCGGGGCTCCCCGTTTTCGTCCCGCTCGGGTTCGCGAAGAAGCTCGCCGACGTGGTCTCGGTCGACAGCCAGGTGGGCATGCGGACCGCCTTCGACTTCCGCGACGTCCCGCCCGGCGACGGGTTCGAGCTCGGTCCGTTCCACGTGAAGACGGAGCCGATGGAGCACCTCGGCCTGCCGGCGCTCGGCTACCGCTTCGAGGCGAACGGACAGGTGTTCGCCTACACGGGCGACACGGGCCCCACGCGCCACGTCGAGATGCTCGCGCGGGAGGCGGATCTGTTCCTCGCCGAGGCCACCTGGCAGGACCGCGACGACCTCCTGCCGTTCCACCTCTCGGCGCGCCAGGCGGCGGATCACGCTCGCGAGGCCGGGGTGGGCCGCCTCGTCCTCACCCACATCTGGCCCACGCTCGACCGCGAGGTGTCCCGCGCCCAGGCTGCCGAGGAGTTCCGCGGCTCGCTCGACGTCGCGATCGAGGGGATGGCGTTCGAGGTCGGCGCGTGAGCCCTCGCTCGGACGGCCGCGACGTTGCGTCGCTCCGGCCGATCGAGTACGAGCTCGGCTACCAGGACTGGGCCGAGGGCTCGATCTTGTTCCGCCAGGGGCGGACGAGGGTGCTCGTCGCCGCGTCGGTCGACGAGGAGTCGGCGCGGTGGCTCCGCGGCACCGGGAAGGGATGGGTCACCGCCGAGTACTCGATGCTCCCGCGGGCCACCTCCGAGCGCACCGCCCGCGAGGTGAACCGCGGCCGGCCCGGCGGGCGCACGCAGGAGATCCAGCGGCTCGTCGGGCGCTCGCTCCGCGGCGTGACCGACCTCGCGAAGCTCGGCGAGCGGACCGTCACCGTGGACTGCGACGTCCTGCTCGCCGATGCGGGCACGCGGTGCGCGTCGATCACCGCGGGGTGGATCGCGCTCGCGCAGGCGATCCGCTCGCTCGAGGAGCGCGGGGCCGTCAAGCCGGATGCCCTCACGGACTCGGTCGCCGCGGTGAGCGTCGCGATCGTCGACGGTGAGCCGGTCCTGGACCCCACCTACGAAGAGGATGCCGCGGCCGAGGTCGACTTCAACGTCGTCATGACCGGCTCGGGCCGCCTCGTCGAGGTGCAGGGCACGGCCGAGGGCAATCCGTTCTCGCGCGCGGACCTCGACCGCATCCTGGATCTGGCGACCGAGGGGATCCAGACGCTCACCAAGGTCCAGCACGCCGCCCTCGACTGAGCGATGGCGTTCCCCGAGCGCCTCGCGATCGCCTCGCGGAACCGTCACAAGCTCCGCGAGATCCTGACGATCTGCGCCGACTGGCCCGTCGAGTGGCTCACGGTCGAGACGCACGACGGCCCATGGCCCGACGTCGAGGAGCCGCACGACACCTACCTGCGGAACGCGCTCGAGAAGGCCCACGCGGTCGCGACGGCGCTCGGCGTGCCGGCGGTCGCCGACGACTCGGGGCTCGAGGTCGACGCGCTCGGCGGAGGTCCGGGTCCGCGCTCGGCGCGGTACGCGGGGGAGGGGGCCGCCGACGCCGACAACCGCCGTCGGCTGCTCGGCGCGCTGAAGGGGATCCCCGGGGCCGGCCGCAGCGCCCGGTTCCGCTGCATCGCCGCGGTCGCCTGGCCGGACGGCCGCGAGGTCCACGCCGAGGGGGTGTGCGAGGGCGTGCTCGGAGGCAAGGAGCGGGGAGGCGGCGGCTTCGGCTACGACCCGCTGTTCGTCCCCGAGGGCTGGGATCGCACGATGGCCGAGCTCGAGCCCGCCGAGAAGGACCGGATCAGCCATCGCGGGCGGGCGTTCCGTGCCCTGCGCGAGCTGCTCGCCGCCGAGCGCTGATCGTCACGGGATAGCATCCGGCCAGCGAACCCGACAGGAGCCCCGATGCGCGTCGTCTCCAGCCCGCGGCACCGGTCCCACGATCCCGAGCACGAGGTCTCGGACGGTCGGCCGATCGAGAACTACGAGATCCCCGAGCGCGCGGAGACGATCCGTCGCTCGCTCGAGGCCGACGACGGCTTCGCGCTCGGCGGCCCGACCGAGCACGGGGACGATCCGATCACGGCCGTGCACGACCCCGAGATGCTCGAGTACCTCGAGGGCTCGTGGGCCGGGTGGGTGGCCGCCGGCCAGACGGCGCGCGAGATGTTCCCCGACACGTTCCCCCTCCCGGCGTACCGAGAGGGGATGGGCCCGGGACGGCAGCCGAGGACCCCGCTCGCGCAGATCGGCCGGTGGTGTTTCGACATGGCGACCCCGATCGTCGAGGGCACCTACCCGGCCGCACGCGATGCCGTCGACATCGCGCTCACCGCCATGGATCTCGCGCTCGAGGGCGAGCCTGCCGTGTACGGGCTCTGCCGGCCGCCCGGCCACCACGCGGCCCGAGCGATGTTCGGCGGCTACTGCTACTTCAACAACGCCGCCATCGTCGCCGAGCAGCTCACGCGACGCACCGGCGAGCCGGTCGCGATCCTGGACGTCGACTACCACCACGGGAACGGCACGCAGCAGATCTTCTACGCGCGGGGCGACGTCCTGTACGTCAGCCTGCACGGCGACCCCGACCGGGCGTACCCCTACTTCTCGGGCTTCGCCGAGGAGACCGGGACCGGTGCCGGCCTGGGGGCGAACCTGAACCTCCCACTGCCCGAGTCGTGCTCGGACGGGGAGTACCTCGCGAACCTCGACCGCGGGCTCGAGGCGATCGCCGCGTTCGGCGGCTCGATCGTCGTGGTCTCGCTCGGGATCGACACCTACGGCCGCGACCCGATCTGCGACCTCGCCCTCACCACGGCGGCGTACCACGAGACCGGGCGACGTGTGGCGGCGCTCGGGCTTACGACGATCGTGCTCCAGGAGGGCGGGTACTTCGTGCCGCACCTCGGCGAGAACGTGCGGAACTGGCTTCGCGGGCTCGACGGCCGCGAGCTCGACCTGTCGGCCTTGACGGAGGTGTGAGATGAGCGTCTTGTCGAAGGAGGTGCTCGAGCGGATCCGCGTCGAGCCGGGCGTCAAGGCCGGCCTCGCCGAGCGGGACCCCGCGTGGAGGGGCGGCAAGGCCGTGAAGGCGTTGCTCCAAGAGGGGCGGGAGTCCGAGGCCGAGGCGCACCTGCGAGAGCTGGTGCAGCGGCTGTCGGATCTGCAGACGCGGCTGTGGGCGAGCGACCGGTACGCCGTGCTCGTCGTCTTCCAGGCGATGGATGCCGCCGGCAAGGACGGGACCATCGCGCACGTGTTCTCGGGCGTGAACCCCCAGGGCGTGAGCGTCGTGAGTTTCAAGCAGCCCTCGGCCGAGGAGCTCGACCACGACTTCCTGTGGCGATGCGTGACCCGCCTGCCCGAGCGCGGCCGCATCGGCGTGTTCAACCGCTCGTACTACGAGGAGGTGCTCGTGGTGCGCGTGCACCCTGAGTTCCTCGGCGCGCAGCGCTTGCCGGCGGTTCCGGAAGGCAAGCGCCTCTGGAAGCAGCGCTTCGAGAGCATCAACGATCTCGAGCGGCACCTCGATCGCAGCGGCACGAAGATCGTGAAGTTCTTCCTCCACGTCTCGAAGGAGGAGCAGCGACGTCGGTTCCTCGCCCGGCTCGATGAGCCGGACAAGCGATGGAAGTTCTCGGCGGGCGACGTCGACGAGCGCGCGCGGTGGGACGACTACCAGCAGGCGTACGAGGAGGCGATCTCGGCCACCTCGACCTCGTGGGCGCCCTGGCACGTGATCCCCGCCGACCACAAGTTCGTGATGCGGGCGCTCGTCGCGGGCGTGTTGGTCGACACCCTCGACGGGCTCGATCTGGCGTTCCCCGTCGTCGGCGAGCAGCAGGCGGCCGAGCTCGAGGTCGCACGCCGCCGCCTCGAGCAGGAGTAGGCCGCGCGGGCCGGCCGCCCCTTCCGGCGGCGGCCCTTCGGCCCGATATCGGGACGCGATGCGCGGCCAGGATGCGCTGGTGGGCGACGTCTCCTACGTCTCCGGCCCGTCCGAGCGACCGCTGCTCGCCCGCACGATCGGGCGGGAGCTCGACCACTCGGCGCTGCTGCACGCCGAGCGCGAGGCGCTCGTCTCGCGCCATCAGGGCCTGCGCTTCACCTACGCGGAGCTCCACCACGAGGCGGGGCGGGTCGCGCGCGCGTTGCTCGCGCTCGGCGTGCGCGCGGGCGATCGCGTCGGCATCTGGAGTCCCAACCGCGCCGAGTGGGTGCTGACCCAGTACGGCTCGGCGAAGGCCGGGGCGATCCTGGTGAACATCAACCCCGCCTACAAGACGCAGGAGCTCTCCTACATCCTCGATCGGTCGGGCGTGTCCGTGCTGGTCGCGGCTCGAGCGTTCCGTGCCACCGACTACGTCGCGATGATCGACCAGGTCCGCGAGGATCTCCCCGGCCTCCGCGAGATCGTCCTGCTCGGCGAGACATCGGAGCCGTGGGCGAGGTCGTGGGACGCGTTCCTCGCGCGCGCCGACGAGACGCCGCTCGAGGCGCTCCGCGAGCGCGAGGCCCTGCTCGACTTCGACGACCCGATCAACATCCAGTACACGAGCGGGACGACCGGCATGCCGAAGGGCGCCACGCTCTCCCACCACAACATCCTGAACAACGGGTTCTTCGTCGGCGAGCGCGAGCTCCTCGGCCCCGAGGATCGGATCTGCGTGCCCGTGCCCTTCTACCACTGCTTCGGCATGGTCATGGGCAACCTCGCGGCGCTCACCCACGGCTCGTGCGTCGTGATCCCCGCCGAGTCGTTCGAGGCCGGTGCGTGCCTCGGGGCGGTGCAGGAGGAGCGCTGCACGGCGCTCTATGGCGTGCCGACGATGTTCATCGCCGAGCTCGACCGAGAGGACTTCCACGCGTACGACCTCTCGAGCCTGCGGACCGGCATCATGGCCGGCTCGCCCTGCCCGGTCGAGGTGATGAAGCAGGTGGTCGACCGGATGCACATGACCGAGGTCACGATCTGCTACGGCATGACCGAGACCTCGCCCGTCTCCTTCCAGTCGCTCGCCGACGACGAGCTCGATCGCCGCGTCTCGACCGTCGGCGCGATCCATCCTCACGTCGAGGCGAAGATCGTGGACCCGTCGACCGGCCGGACGCTGCCTCGCGGAGAGGCTGGCGAGCTCTGCACGCGCGGGTACCTCGTGATGCTCGGCTACTGGAACGACCCGAACGCGACCAAGGAGTCCGTCGACCGCGCGAGGTGGATGCACACCGGCGACCTGGCGGTGATGCGCGAAGACGGCTACGTGAACATCGTCGGCCGGATCAAGGACATGGTGATCCGCGGCGGCGAGAACATCTACCCGCGCGAGATCGAGGAGTTCCTCTTCACGCACCCGGTCGTCGCCGACGTGCAGGTCGTTGGGGTCCCCGACGAGAAGTACGGCGAGGAGCTCTGCGCCTGGGTCCGTCTCAAGGAGGGCGCGCGGGCCACGGCGGAGGAGCTGCGCGTCTTCTGCCGGGGGAAGATCGCGACGTACAAGATCCCGCGCTACGTGCTCGTGGTCGACGAGTTCCCGATGACGGTCACCGGCAAGGTTCAGAAGTTCCGCATGCGCGAGATCTCGATCCGCGAGCTCGGGCTCGAGCGCGCGGCCTCCGCGACCACGGCCTGAGCGGCCGGGACCTTCATCGCGCCGAGGGCGGGCCACGTCTGCGCGGCGCAGAAGGGCATCGCGACGGGGCGGCCTTCGGCGACGGCACCCGCATGGACGCAGCACTGGAGCAGGCGGTCCTCGACCATCGTGTGGATGTCCATGAACCCCTTCACGGTGATGCGCTTCACGCGCTCGCCCATCAGCCGGCGGAGCCGCACTCGGTCCCGCGCGTAGCCGGCCGCCATCCGGCCGAGCGACCCGAGCCCGAGACCGCCGTCACCGGCGGCGCGGAGGAACATGTGCCGGAGCATCGGATGCGTGAGCGAGCTCTGCTCCGAGTGCAGGCCGACGAGCGTGAGGCCCACGAGCGTGCGGAGCTGGCGCACGATCCCCGGGTCGACGATGCGGTTGCTCACGAGGTCGAGGTGCTCGTGGAGCTCCTCGCGGCCGATGAGCGAGACGAGCGAGCGCCAACCGCGATCGGTGTGGACGAGGAAGCCGACGCTCGTGCAGTGCGGGTGCGAGCAGGGGAGCGCGATGAGATCGCGCTCGGTCACCACGTCGCTGGTCTGCGGCCCGAGCCTCCGGAGGACCCCGGTCATCGTGAGCCGGTCGAGAGGATCGAACCCGG
>JBLNAW010000295.1:0-2758 GCA_050259555.1 Solirubrobacterales bacterium | reverse complement strand
GGCGCGCCGCACACGCACGCGGGTGGCCCGGTCGTGGTCGAGCTCGGGATGCGCCCGCAGGAGGAGGAGGGCACGTGAGCACCAGACTGTTCCTCACGGGGATCGGAGCGGTGGGTCGGCACGGCGCGAACCCGGGCGAGAAGGACGAGCCTCAGGACTTCGTCGTCGATCTCGACGTCGAGGTCGACGTCGAGGCCGATGCGCTCGCGCAGACCGCGGACTACCGAGCGCTGATCCGCTCGGCGCGCGAGGCGGTCGAGCGGACGTCGTACGATCTCATCGAGTCGCTCGCCGCGGCCGTCGCGCGATCGGTCGTCTCGCACGAGGGTGTCCTTCGGGCGACGGCGATCGTGCACAAGCCGGCGGCCGCGCGCTCGAACGAGGTTCAAGGCGTCGCGGCCGCGTTCACCGCGGAGGCCGAGCGCTGAGCGCTCGAACCGCGTGAGCTCGACGGCGTACCTCGCGCTGGGGGCGAACCTCGGCGACCGGCTCGCGAACCTCCAGCGGGCGGTGGACGAGCTCGCGGCGAAGCCCGGGATCCGCGTCGTGCGCTCGAGCCGCGTCTACGAGACCGAGCCCGTCGGCGGCCCCGAGCAACCCGAGTACCTCAACGCCGTCCTCGAGGTCGAGGCCGACCTGGACCCGCGCGCCCTGCTCGCTGCGTGCCTGGCGGTCGAGAGAGCGATGGGCCGTGTGCGCACCGAGCGCTGGGGCCCCCGCCCGATCGACGTCGACGTACTCACGTACGGGACCGAGACGATCGACGAGCCCGACCTCACCGTGCCGCACCCGCGGATGCACGAGCGCGGCTTCGTCCTCGTGCCGCTCGCCGAGCTGGACGCGGACCCACCGCTGCCCGGGGGACGCAGGCTCTCGACGCTCCGGCTCGCGCCGGGCGCGGTGCTCGGCGTCCGGCCGTTCGCGCCCCCGCTCCGCGTGCCCTGACGCGGGATACTCGGGGCCATGGACGTCGCGGTCATCGGGGCGGGGCGGGTCGGCACCGCGATGGCCGTCCTGCTCGGTCGCGCCGGGTACACGATCCGAGCGGTCGCCGGAGGCGAGGGCACCCGCGAGCGCGCTGCGCGGTACCTCCCCCATGTCCCGTTCCGCGAGCGTGAGGACGCCGCGGCCTCGGCCGAGCTCGTGCTGCTCGGCACGCCGGACGGGGCGATCGAGCCCGTCTGCACGGAGCTGGCCCGGGCCGGGGTCTTGGGGCCCGACCGCACGGTCGCGCACCTGTCCGGGGCGACCGGGCTCGATGCGCTCGGCACCGCCGAGGCCGGGGGGGCGGCCGTGCTCAGCGTCCACCCGCTCATGACGTGCCCCGACGTCGATGCGGCGATCGCGCGGATCCCCGGCAGCGTGTGCGCGGTGACGGCCCACTCGCCCCTCGCGTTCCAGCTCGGCGAGCAGCTCGCCCTCGACGTCGGCGCCCGGCCCTTCGCGCTCGAGGACCGGATGAAGCCGCTGTACCACGCGGCCGCCGTCTTCGCCTCGAATTACCTCGTGACCCTCACGGCGCTCGCGGCCTCACTCGAGGAGACCGCCGGCGTGCCGGACCCGCTCGAGGCGCTCGAGCCCCTCCAGCGTGCGACGCTCGAGAACGTCCACGCCGTCGGGCCCGCCGCCGCCCTCACCGGACCGGCGGTGCGGGGGGACGATCTCACGGTCGAGCGCAACCTCCGCGCGCTCGCCGAGCACGCTCCCGAGGCCGTACCCGCCTACGTCGCGCTCGCGGAGCTGGCGCTCGGCCTCGCGACCGCGTCGGGCCGGCTGGACGCGCTCGGCGCGGCGTCGGTCGAGGAGGTGCTCGCCCGGTGGAGGTGATCAGGACCGTCGGAGCCCTCCGTGCGGCGTGCGACGGTGCCCGGGCCGGGGGTGAGACGATCGGCCTCGTCCCCACGATGGGCGCGTTCCACGACGGTCACGTCTCGCTCCTGACGCGTGCCCGCGCCGGGGCCGGTCTCACCGTGGTCTCGATGTTCGTGAACCCCACGCAGTTCGACGACCCGTCCGACCTCGCGGCCTATCCGCGTGACGAGGAGCACGACCTCGAGGTGGCCGAGCGGCTCGGGGTCGACGTGGCGTTCGTGCCGAGCGTCGAGGAGGTGTACCCGCCGGCCTCGGACGAGTCCCGGATCACGGTGGATCCCGGGCACCTGGGCGGACGGCTCGAGGGCGCCAGTCGCCCCGGCCACTTCCGCGGCGTCGCCACGGTCGTCGCGAAGCTCTTCGGCGCCGTCGGCACCTGCCGCGCCTACTTCGGCGAGAAGGACGCGCAGCAGCTCGCCGTGATCCGCGCGATGGTGCGCGAGCTGCTCGTCCCGGTCGAGGTCGTCGCGTGCCCCACGGTCCGCGAGCCCGACGGGCTCGCGATGTCTTCCCGGAACCGGCGGCTCACGCCCGAGCAGCGCTCGGGCGCCGGCTGCCTGTTCCTCGCGCTCGCCGAGGCCGCTGAGCTTGCGAAGGACGGCGAGCGAGACGCCGGGGTCCTCGTCGCCGTGATGGCTCGTGAGATCGGGGCGACACGGCAAGCGCGCCTCGACTACGCGGCCGTCGTGGACGAGGAGTCGTTCGCCGAGGTCCGCACGATCGACCGCCCCGCTCGTGCCCTCGTCGCCGCGCGATTCGGCGAGGTTCGCCTCATCGACAACCTCCTGCTCCCGACGCCCTGACCCGCGTGTCGGCGGCTGCCCGCGTGTGCCACGATGGGCGCCGTGCTGCTCGCCGTGAACGTCGGGAATACGAACACCAGCGC
>JBLNAW010000294.1:0-2796 GCA_050259555.1 Solirubrobacterales bacterium | reverse complement strand
TACGGCCTCGACATGACCGACGAGATGCTGGCCCTCGCGCACGAGAACCAGAAGCGCGCGGGGGTGGAGAACGGGGAGTTCCTCAAGGGCGAGATCGAGCACATCCCGCTGCCGGACGACTCGGTCGACGTGATCATCTCGAACTGCGTGATCAACCTGTCCACGGACTAGCCGCGCGTGTTCGACGAGATGTTCCGCGTGCTGAAGCCCGGCGGCCGCCTCGGGATCACCGACATCGTCGCCGCGGACGAGCTCACGCCCGAGCAGCGCGCCGAGCGCGGCAACTTCGTCGGCTGCATCGCCGGCGCGATGTCCTTCGCCGAGTACGAGCGCGAGCTCACGCGCGTCGGCTTCACGCGGGTCGAGGTCCAGCCGACGCACGACGTCGCCGACCGCATGTACGGCGCGATCGTGCGGGCCGTGAAGCCGTGAGCGAGGTCCCCGAGGTCCTGTTCGTCTGTGTCCACAACGCCGGCCGGAGCCAGATGGCCGCGGCGCTCCTCGACCAACACGCGGGGGGTCGCGTACACGTCCGATCGGCGGGGAGCATGCCGGCCGACGAGGTCAACCCCTCGGTGGTCGCGGCGATGGAGGAGCTCGGACTCGACCTGTCGAAGGAGTTCCCGAAGCCGCTCACCGACGAGTACGTGCAAGCGGCCGACGTGGTGATCACGATGGGTTGCGGTGACGCATGCCCGATCTACCCGGGGAAGCGATACCTCGACTGGGAGCTCCCCGATCCGGCGGGGAAGAGCCTCGAGGAGGTCCGCCCCATCCGCGACGAGATCGACCGCCGCGTTCGCGACCTGCTCGCCGAGCTCGTGCCTCCGGCCTGACGCCTCGTCAGAACACGACGACCGCGAGCTTGTAGGCGGTCGCCACGACGATCAAGACACCGAAACCCTGCTTCAGGCGAGCGCTCGGCACCCAACGGCTCGTGATCCGGGCCCCGGCGAAGGAGCCGATCGCGCCGGCGACGAGCAGCCAGATCGTGAGGCTCGGGTCCCAGACCGCCTTGGACAGGTGAGGGATCAACGCCGAGAACGACGGGGGACACACCGCGAACGCGTTGATCGCCGCGGCGCGCTTCGTCTCGAACCCGACGAGGATCAGCGTCGGCATCAACAGGAATCCGGGCCCGACGCCGAGCAGCCCGCTCAGGATCGAGATCGGAGCCGCGAGCATGAGCGCGAGCCGGAAGTCCTCCTCGCCCGGGCGCTCCTTCACCGGTCGGAAGAGCCGGTAGGCCAGGTACCCCACGGCCAGCAGGTAGACGAGCCAGATCAGGTTCACCGGGGTCGACTGGGCGAGCCAGGATCCGATCGGGGCGAACACGGTGGTCACCGCCGCGAGCGTGAAGGCCTTCCGCCAGTCGATGAGCCCGCTCCGCGCGAACCCCCATGCCGCGAACGCCGCCGTGATGCCGTTCAAGAGCAGGCTGAGCGGTTGCACCTCGTGGACGAGGTCGGCCATGAACAGCGAGAGGAACGGGACCGCGGCGAACGCGACGCCGAGGCCGAGCATCCCCGAGATCAAGCTCAGGATGAGCAGGCCGACGACGATGATGACCGTTTCGGTCAACCGTCGGTCCGCGAGGCGAAGAAGCGGCTCAGGATCTCGCCGACCTTGTGAGGGCTGGGGACGTTGCCGGCCATCACCACTTGGTCGTCGACGACGAGCGCCGGTGTGGCCATGACGCCACGGGTGAGCATCTCGCTGATGTCTTCCACCTTCGTGACCTCTGCATCGAGCCCGAGCTCACCCACCGCGAGAAGGGTGTTCTCGTAGAGCGCGTGGCACCGGAAGCACCCAGGTCCCAGGATGCGGATGTCGGTGGTCATGTACCTCCTCCTCCTCCTTCAGGCGCCGCATCGGAAGGGGTCCTCGAAGGGCGGCTCTCCTGGATGGCGAAGCTCAGGGTCGAGCGATGTGCACGGGCTGGTTCGGAAGCACTCCTCGGACCTCGACGGCCCTGCGGATGAGCGGGATGGACAGCTTGCCGCCGCTGCTCACGACCTCGCCGTCCACGAACACCACGGGAAGCGTGGCCTCGGGTGGGAGCGGCGGACACGCAGGATCGAAGAGGTCGTGGTACTCGACCTGCACCGCGTCACCGAAGCGCTGCTCGATCTGAGCCGCGACCCATCCGGCGAGCTCCCGCCACGTGTCCTTGACCCCATCCGTGCACGCGATCGGTGCCCCGACGATCACGACCTCGATCGGCTTCACCATGGGCAGCATCCGGCGCCGGCGCTGGGGCCGCAGGCGGGCGGAGACGACGCCGATGGACCCGCGTGGATCAACAGGCCCGCCGTCATGACCTGCTTGACCCGATCTCCGGAGCACGCCGGACACGTGGGCGCGAGGCCGGCCTCCTTCTCGGCGAAGGTCGCTCGAACGTCGAATGGCTCCCCGCACTCCTCGCACCGGAACGCGTACAGGGGCACGTCAGCAGCCTCCGGCCCTCGACAACACCGCCACGTCGACCCCGAGCGCCTCCGTGATCATCCGGTTCACCTGAGGGAGGTACGCCGCCGCGCCCCGCCGCGCCGCCTCGAACTCCACGACGGTGGGATCAGCCGAGGCGAGCGTTCGCACCGACCGGAGTCGGTCGATGTCCTCTCGCGTCAACGTCCCCTCTGCCTGCAGCCTCCGGACATCCCACTCGACCTGCGCCGCGGCGTCGACGAGCGCGCGGGCGTGCTCGTCCTCGTCCAGCCGCGCCTGGGCGGCGGCGAGGGCGGCGAACGGCGTCGATCCGAGGACGGCGGCAGCCAGCTCCTCGGCGGCTCGCTG
>JBLNAW010000293.1:0-2928 GCA_050259555.1 Solirubrobacterales bacterium | reverse complement strand
GCCCAGCACCAGCGCATCCCTCGGCCGCGGGAGGGCCACCGGCGCTTCTACGTTCCCCGGCGCGAGGAGGTCGTCGAGACGCTCGCGGACGAGGGCATGCTCCCGGCGATCTACTTCGTCTTCAGCCGGGCGGGGTGCGACCGGAGCGTCCAGTGGCTCATGGGGTCCGGGGTCCGTCTCACGAACCCGGACGAGGCCGAGCGGATCCGCGACTTCGTCGAGATGCGGGTCGCGTGGATGGACGAGGACGACCTGCGCACGCTCGGCTTCTACGACCTCCTGGAAGCGCTCACCGCGGGGATCTCCTCCCACCACGCGGGGATGCTGCCGGTGTTCAAGGAGACGGTCGAGGAGCTGTTCGAGGCCGGTCTCGTGAAGATCGTCTTCGCGACCGAGACCCTGTCCCTCGGGATCAACATGCCGGCGAAGTCGGTCGTGATCGAGGACCTGTGGAAGTTCCAGGGCGAGCGTCACGAGCTCCTCACGCCCGGCGAGTACACGCAGCTCACGGGCCGGGCTGGACGTCGCGGGATCGACGAGCTGGGCCACGCCGTCGTCGTCTACCAGCGGCAGGTGCCGTTCGAGCGGGTGGCCGCCCTCGCGTCGACGCGCACGTACGAGCTGACGTCCTCGTTCCGGCCCTCGTACAACATGGCGGTGAACCTGGTCCGGAACTACACCCGCGAGCAGGCCCACCACCTCCTCAACTCCTCGTTCGCGCAGTTCCTCGCCGACCGCGGGGTCGTGGCGCTGGAGCGCCAGCTCGAGCGCGATCGCGCGTACCTCGCCGGGTACCGAGACCAGATGCGCTGTGAGCTCGGCGACTTCGCGGAGTACTGGCACCTGCGGGAGAGGGCCGAGAAGATCCGCGAGGGGGCGCGGAAGGGGCGCGAGCGGGCCCGCTCCGACGCGATCCGCGACGCCCTGACGGCGCTGCGCCCCGGCGACGTGATCTTCGTCCCGAGAGCGAAGCGGCGGGGGCTGGCGGTCGTGCTCTCGGTCCGCGAGGGACGGCCCACCGTGCTCGCGCAGGACCGCAAGTACTTCCGTCTGTCGGCCCGCGACTTCGAGGATCCGCCCGTGGTCCTCACGAAGGTGCCGTTGCCTCGGAGCGGGAGCGCTCGGAGCGCCCGGTTCCGGCGGGACCTCGCCGCGCGCCTGGTCGCGCTCGAGGTGCGTCCGCCTCGGCGCCCCCGCAGCGGCGTGGACGCGAAGGCCGAGCGCGAGGCCGCGCGCTACGAGCGTCTCGCGCAGGAGCACCCCTGCCATGCCTGTCCCGAGCGGTCGACGCACGAGCGCTGGGCCGCCCGAGCCAGTCAGCTCGAGCAGCAGGTCCAGGGGATCGACCGCCGGATCCGGACCCGGACGGAGACCCTGGCCCGGCAGTTCGAGCGGGTGCTCGCGGTGCTCACCGCCCTCGGGTACGTCGAGGGCTTCCAGATCCTCGGGAAGGGCCACCTCCTCGCGAGGATCTACGGGGAGGGAGACGTGCTCGTCGCCGAGGCGATCGGGGAGGGGCTGCTGGAGGGTCTGGCGCCGGCGGAGGCCGCCGCCCTCGTCTCGACCGTGGTCTACGAGTCTCGGGAGCGGGTGCCCCGGCAAGGAGAGATGCCGACCGCGGAGGTCGCCGCGCGCTACCAGCGGCTGTCCAGGATCTGGTCCCGGGTCCGGCGGGCCGAGGACGAGCACCACGTCGAGCTCTGCCGTGAGCTCGACGACGGCTTCGCGGCGCCGGTGTTCCACTGGGCGGACGGCAAGCCGCTCGAGGACGTGCTGCGCGAGACGACGATGGCTCCCGGTGACTTCGTGCGCAACTGCAAGCAGCTCCTCGACCTGCTGCGGCAGATCGCCGAGGTCGCCCCCGAGCCGACGGCCGCGATCGCTCGAGGCGCGGCGGCCGCTGTGAACCGCGGCGTCGTCGCCTACACGGGCGTCTGAGGTCTCGGAGCCGGCCCGGACCGGGGCGGTAGGATGCCCGCCATGCCGAGCCCGTACGGACCCCTCACGGTCATCGTGAACCCACATGCCGGCAAGCGGCGCGTGGCGGAGGAGATCCCCGAACTCGAGCGAACGCTGCAGGCGCGCGACCTCGCCTACACGCTTCGGCGGACCGAGGGCAGGGGGGACGCCACCCGGTTCGCGCGCGAGGCCCTCGAGGAGGGCTCGCGGTACCTCGTGGCCGTGGGCGGGGACGGCACGGTGCACGAGGTCGTGAACGGGATGATGGGCGCGGACGGCCAGCCGCTCGAGCCCGAGGCCGTGCTCGGCGTCGTCGCGGCCGGATCGGGCTGCGACTTCATCCGGACCTTCGGGCTGCCCGGCGACGCGAGCCGGGCGTGCTACCACCTGACGGGAGACAACACCTACCCGCTCGACGTCGGGCGGATCACGTACACGACGGTCTCCGGGGAGACCGATTCGCGGTACTTCGCCAACGTCGCCGAGGCCGGACTCGGCGCGGCGGTCACCGCACGCGCCGCGCGCATGTCCCCGCGGCTCGGCCAGGCGAAGTACTTCTTCGGCTTCTGGCTCACGCTCCCGAGGTTCAAGCTGGCCACGGTTCGGGTCGAGGCGGATCGGCGGACGTACGAAGGTCCTGCGTACCTCGTCGTCATCGGCAACGCGCAGTATTACGGTGGGGGGATGAAGGTCTCGCCGCGCTCGTACCCGGGGGACGGGGTGCTCGACGTCCTGGTCTTCAAGGGACCGAAGTCCGACTCGTTCACGCTCCTGCCGAAGCTGTACCGTGGCGAGCACCTTCCGCACGATCACATCGAGGAGTTCCGCGTGAAACAGACGGTGACGATCGAGGCGGACCGGCCCCTGCCGATCGAAGCGGACGGCGAGGTGCTCGGCTCGACGAGAGCGACCGTGGACGTCGTGCCGCACGCGATCAGGATGAAGCTGTGAGCGTCGAGCGCCTCCGTG
>JBLNAW010000292.1:0-3250 GCA_050259555.1 Solirubrobacterales bacterium | reverse complement strand
GCAGTGGTACCCGCACTCTTCGACCCAGCGCTCGAGGTCGGTGAGCGTGGTCGCGCTCGGGTCGTAGCGAACGGTCGCCGTCTGGTTGAGAGGGTTCGCCCGCACATCCAGGACGCCCGGCCGCGCCTGCAGGCGCCGCTCCACCCCCCGACCGTCCATCACGCCGAGCAGCCCGCCCACGTGCAGGACCGCCTCCGTCGACCCGACGGTCGCGGTGGCATGCTCGCCACCATGGCCGCCGTGCTCTCCACCGTGCATCGAGTGATCCATCTCGCTCCCCGTTTCAGTCGCGGAACCGCCGGAGCCGCAGCGAGTTCGTGAGCACGGACACCGACGAGAGCGCCATCGCGCCCGCCGCGATGATCGGGTTCAGCAGACCGAGCGCCGCGAGCGGGATCGCCGCGACGTTGTAGCCGAACGCCCAGAACAGGTTCTCCTTGATCGTCTTGAACGTGCGGCGCGAGAGCCGGATGGCCCGAACCACGCCACCGAGATCCTCGCTCACCAGTGTCAGGTCGCTCGCCTCGATCGCGACGTCCGTCCCCGTCCCGATCGCGATGCCGAGATCGGCTTGGGCGAGCGCGGGGCCGTCGTTGATGCCGTCCCCCACCATCGCGACGACCTTGCCCTCGGCCTGCAGGCGCTTGATCTCCTCCACCTTGTCCTCGGGGCGTACCTCGGCGAGCACACGGTCGATGCCCGCCTGCCCTGCGATCGCCTCGGCCGTCGCACGGTTGTCGCCGGTGAGCATCGCGACCTCGACCCCGAGCTCGTGCAGGCCCGCGATCGCCTCGGCCGCGTCGGCCCTCACGGTGTCTGCCACCGCGAGCACACCGCGCGCCGCTCGATCCCAACCGACCCAGAACACCGTCTTCCCCTCCGACTCGAGGCGATCGGCGACCTCGTCGAGATCGGGCGAGACGTCGAGCCCGGCGTCCGCCAGCAACGCGCGACGACCCACCAGGACGTCGGCACCGTCGGCCTCCGCTCGAACGCCGAGGCCCGCGGTGGCGCGGAAGCCGGTCGCCACGGGGACGACCACGTCACGGTCGGCCGCGCCCTCGACGACCGCGCGCGCGATCGGGTGTTCGCTGCTCGCCTCGGCGGCGGCAGCCAACGCGAGCGCTCGCTCATCCCCCACGACGTCCTCGAGCCGCATCCGGCCCTCGGTGAGGGTGCCCGTCTTGTCGAACACGACCGTGTCCACGCTGCGGGAGCGCTCGAGGATCTCCGCGCCGCGGATCAGGATCCCCATCTGGGCGCCGCGCCCGGTGCCGACCATCAGCGCGGCCGGCGTCGCGAGCCCGAGCGCGCACGGGCAGGCGATGATGAGCACGGCGACGGCGGGAACGAGCGCGCCCTCGAACGTGCCGTCGACGAGGTACCACGTGACCGCGGTCACCGCGGCGATCGCCATCACGACGGGGACGAAGATGCCCGAGACGCGATCGGCCAGCCGCTGGATCGGAGCCTTCGAGCCCTGCGCCTCGGCCACCATCCGCGCGATCTGCGCGAGGGCCGTGTCCTGGCCGACTCGTGTCGCCTCGATCACGAGGACACCGTCCGTGTTCACGGTCGCACCAGCGACCTCGTCGCCCTGCGTCTTCTCGACCGGAACCGACTCGCCGGTGAGCATCGACTCGTCCACCGCCGAGGCGCCCTCGAGCACGCGACCGTCGACGGGGATCTTCTCGCCGGGGAGGACCTTCAAGATCCAGCCGACCTGGACGGCATCGACCGGGACCTTGAGCTCCTTGTCGTTCCGGAGCACGCGGGCTTCCTTCGCGCCCATCTCGAGGAGGCGCTTGATCGCTTGGGACGCGTTCCCCTTCGCGCGGGCCTCGAGCCATCGGCCCAGCGTAAGGAACGCGATGATGACCGCCGCGCTCTCGAAGTACAGGTTCGGCAGGTCCATCGTCGCGCCGGCCCTCAGTTCGTCGAGGGACGACAGGTGCGCCCAGACCGAGTACACGAATGCGGTCATCGTCCCGAGCGCGATGAGGGTGTCCATGTTCGCCGTGAAGCTCTTCGCCCTGATCGCCGCACCCTTCAGGAACGGCCACCCCGCGTAGAACTGGACCGGCGTCGCGAGCGCGAACGCGGTCCAACGAGCCCACGCTTCATCCATCCAGAGCATCGCGAGCACCATCGTCGCGATGCCGAGCGGCCACGCGACGACCATCCGTGCCAGCCACGCACGCTCCTCCTTCTTGGCCGCCTCTTCGGTCTCGTCGATGTGCTCCCGGATGTCGTACCCGCGGTCGACCACGGCCTTCCGGAGCGTCTCGAACGTCGGAGCGCCGTCCGCGAGACGCACGACCGCCTCGCCCGTCGCGAAGTTGACGGAAGCCTCGACGCCGGGCTGCTTGTTCAACGTCTTCTCGACGCGAGCGGCGCACGACCCGCAGGTCATCCCGAGCACGTCGAGGCGGAGCTCCCGTTCCGTCGGATCCTTCACGCTCGTATCTGCCATCGTCGGCTCACTTCCCGCTGAACCGCGCGACGGCGGCCAGCAGCTCTTCGACCTTCTCGTCGCTGTTCCCTTGATCGATGCTGTCCTTCACGCAGTGCCGGACGTGCTCATCGAGCAACCCCATCCCAACGGCTTTCAGGGCGGCCGTCACCGAGTTCAGCTGGGTCAGGATGTCGATGCAGTACTGGTCCGCATCCACCATCCGCTGGATACCGCGGATCTGGCCCTCGATCCGCCGGAGCCGATCCTGCAGATCCTTCTTGTTCATGCTGTACCCGGCCATGCTCCTCCCCCATCGTGCTCCTGAGCGGTACTTGCGTGAGTATACCCTAGGGGGGTACCCTATCGTCAACGCAGACTTCAAACGGCGAGGCCAGCTTCGATCGCCGGGCGGAGCTCGGTCGTGAGGTTGGCCGCGAGACGTCGGCGCTTCGAGGCTCCGTCGATGCGCTCGACCTCGAGCGGGGTGCCGAATACGACCCGCACGTGCACGCGCCGCGGGACCCTCGCATGCCCAGCCCCGGCGGTCCCGAGCAACGACACCGGGATCAGCGGGGCACCGGTCCGCAGCGCCACCCAGGCCGCCCCGTCGAGGAAGGGCAGCAACCGACCCGGCGACCTCGTCCCTTCCGGATACATCCCGAGCACATCGCCCCGGCGAAGCACCGCGAGCGCGAGCCGTACCGCTCGCAGGTCGAACCGACCCCGGTCGACCCGGAACCCGCCGAGGCGCTCGAGCGACCATGCCGCGGGTCGGTTCTTGAACAGCTCCCGCTT
>JBLNAW010000291.1:0-5893 GCA_050259555.1 Solirubrobacterales bacterium | reverse complement strand
AGCGATCCGGCCTCGGGGCGACGCCGACTCCTCGCCGGTCAGCCGGTAGGTGGGGCAGTGGGGGAGGCAGAGCCCGCACGCGACACAGAGGGCGAGGTCCGCGTCGGTGGGCGCGTCGCCGGGTCCCCACGCCGGCGGGAGGCGGACCGAGCCGACGAAGCGCACGCCCTCGGGCATCTCGGCGCCGAGGATCCGCGGCTCGGTCATCTCAGATCCCTCCCCACGAGCGCCCGGGGGCGAGCACGCCGTTCGGGTCCAACGCGGCCTTCAGCCGCTCGTGCACGGCTCGAGATGGGAGCGGCGAGTCGCCGAGCCCGCCCGGCCCGTGGATCGCCGGCGCGATGCCGCCGTGCTCGGCCGCGAGCGCCCGCAGCCGGTCGAGCGCGCCACCGGCGCTCTCGAGCCCGACCCAGAGCAGGCCGACGCCGAGGAGCGCGCCCCACCGGTCGCCGGCCTCGGCCGCGAGCGCGCCGAGCGCCGAGGGTGGGACCGCGGCCTCGGCGACCACCGGAGCGCCCACCCACGGATGGTGCGAGGGGTATTCACCCTCGTCGACCTCGTCGAGCCCCGGGACGACCGTGCGTGCGGCCGCGGTCTGCTCCTCGACCTCCTCGCGCCAGCCCTCGAGGCGCACCTCGACCTCGCCTGGTGTGGCCAAGATCCCGGCGGGCGACGGCACGGCGGCGAGGAGCGCCTCGCCGGTCTCGAGCGGGCCGGGCGCGTGGAGCGTGCGCCGCGCCTCGGCGCGCGGCCGGAGCTTCAGCGCGACCTGGACGATCACGCCGAGCGTCCCGAGCGATCCGGCGACCAGCCGGTGCAGGTCGTAGCCGGTCACGTTCTTCACCGTGCGACCGCCGCTCGAGACGAGCCGGCCGTCGCCGGTCACGATCTCGGCCTGCAGGATGGTGTCGGCGATGCGCCCGACCCGAAGTCGCCGCGGCGACTGGGCCTCGGCCGCGATCACGCCGCCGACGGTGGCGTCGGGCGGTGCGTCGCTCGGCCACTCCTGCTCGTGCTCGGCGAGGAGCCGCTCGAGCTCGCCGACGCGCATCCCGGCCTCGACGACGGCGATCATCTCGGCGGGGTCGTACGCGACGACCCGATCGAGCTGCGTCGTCCACAGCTCGGCGTCGACCTCGCTCGGGTTCCCCTTGTCGGCGTGCCGGCGCCCGCCGACGACGAGCAGGCGGACGGCCGATGCGTTCGCCTCGCTGACGGCCTCGACGACGTCGGCCTTCGTGTGCGGGTGGATCAGCTCCATGCGGCCTCCGAGCCTCGGGTCGAGGCCGCGCCGACCGCCGAGACCTCGGCGCACCGAGCACCGTCGGGGAGGATCTTGTATGGGTTCATCCGCCGCTCGGGGTCGAACGCGGCTCGGACGCACGCCTGCGCGGTGAGGTCCTCGGCCGAGAAGACGAGCGGCAGGAAGTCCCGCTTCTCGAGGCCGATGCCGTGCTCGCCCGAGAGCGACCCGCCGAGCTCGACCGCCAGCCGCACGATCTGCTCGCTCGCGGCGAGCACGCGCTCGAGCGCTCCCGGCTGGCGCTGGTCGAAATGGAGGTGCGGGTGCAGGTTGCCGTCGCCCGCGTGCGCGATGCACGTCACGGTCAGCTCGTGCTCGCGTCCGATCGCGTAGAACCCGGCGAGCGCGTCGACCAGCCGCGTCCGTGGCACGACGACGTCGTGGAGGTAGTAGTGCGGAGCGATCCGCCCAACCGCGCCGAGCGCGTTCCGCCGTCCCTTCCACAGCCGCGCCCGCTCGTCGTCGTCGGCGGCGGCGCGGACGGTGCGGACGTGGTTCGCGCGCGCCACGGTCTCGACGGCCGCGGCCTGCGCGCGCGTCGCGCCCTCGGTCCCGTCGACCTCGACGATGAGGATCGCGGCGGCATCGGTGGGGTAGCCGGCGTGGACGAACGCCTCGACCGCCTCGACGATCCCGCGGTCCATGAACTCCATCGCCGCCGGCACGACGCCGGCCGCGATGACCCCGGAGACGGTGGCCGCGCAGTCCTCGATCGTCGGGAAGTCGAGCAGCAGCGTGCGCACCGATGGCGGCAGCGGCGTGAGGCGCACGCACGCGGCGGCGACGACGCCGAGCGTGCCCTCGGAGCCGACGAGCACCGCACGCAGGTCGTAGCCGGCGGTCGCCGGCCCCTCCGAGCCGAACCGCGCGACCTCGCCGTCGGGCAGGACGACGTCGATCGCGAGCACGTGGTTCGCCGTCACCCCATACGCGAGGCAGTGCGGCCCGCCGGCGTTCGTCGCGACGTTGCCACCGAGGGTGCTGCTCTGCCGGGAGGACGGATCGGGCGCGAACGTGTGGCCGAGCGGCTCGAGCGCCTCCACGAGGTCGAGGGTGAGGACGCCCGGCTCGACCCACGCGAGCCGGTCCTGCGGCCGGACGTCGAGGATGCGGTTCATCTTCGTGGTGACGACGACGAGCGCGTCGCCGACCGGCGTCGCCCCGCCGGCGAGACCGGTGCCGGCGCCGCGCGGGACGACGGGCAGGTCGTGCTCCGCCGCGATCTTCATGCAGGCGACGACGTGCTCGAGCTCGGTCGGGAACGCGACGAGCGCACAGCCGCCCTCGACGAGCGAGGCGTCCCGCCCGTACAGCGCGAGGACGAGCGGGTCCGACAGCACCTCGGCGGGGCCGAGGGCCGCTTCGAGCGCTCGACGGGCAGCCTCGACCTCGGCCATGGGGACGGAACCCAGGCTAGCGCGGGCGGGGCGTCTCCGCTCCTCCATCGCACGGGTTCGGGGGAGGCGCGCTGCTCGCCGTCTCGAGGCACCGTCGGACACCCTCGAGGAAGCCTCGCAGCGTGAGCGGCTTCGCGAGGAACGACGCACAGCCGGCGATCCGTGCGCGCTCGATGTCGGCCACGGAGGTGCTGGCGCTGGAAGCGACGATCAGGATGTCGCGCGTAGCCGGGTCCTTCCGGAGGTGCCGAGCGACGTCGAGCCCGTCCTCGCGGCCCAGCTGCACGTCGAGCAGGATGAGATCGGGACGCGATCCCCGCACCCCAGCGAGCGCCTCGGCCACCGTGCCCGCGCCCGTCACCGCGTAGCCGGCGGAGGTCAGGACCTGGATCTCGAGGTCGAGCACCTGAGGATCGTCCTCCACCACGAGGACCACGTCCGAGCGCGCCTCCGGTCCCCTCGTCACGCCACACACCTCCGGTGCGAAGCCTGCAGGGGGTCGGTTCGAGGATGCGAGCCCCAGATGGGTCGGTCGGGGTCCCCAATACGAGTGGGCCACTCCCGGTGCAGCCCCATCAGTTCCCCGGCGCCACCTCGAGACCGGCTCGCACCCCGTTGATCAGGGCTTGGGGCGTGAGCGGCTTGGCGAGGAACGACACGCATCCGGCCTCCCTCGCTCGTTCGACGTCGATATCGGACGTGCTGGCGCTGGACGCGACGACCGGGATGTCCCACGTCGCCGGATCCTCGCGGAGTCGTCGAACGAGATCGAGCCCGTCCTCCGCGCCCAGTTTCACGTCCAGCACCACGAGATCCGGCGGGGAGGCGCGAACGGCGGCGAGCGCCTCGGCGACGGTCCCGGCGCCCGTCGCCGTGTACCCGCACGAGGTCAGGACCTCGATCGCGAGTGCGAGGGCCTGCGGATCGTCCTCGGCCACGAGGACCTCGGTCCCCGTCGCTTCCACTGAACCTGACGTCGGGGCCGGACGGTTGACCGCCGCGACGGTTCGATGCGAACGGGGAAGGGAGAGCTCGAACCGGCTCCCCGCGCCGAGCTCACTCGTGACCTCCAGCCCGCCGCCGTGCGCTCGGGCGATCGACCTCGAGATCGCGAGTCCGAGGCCGACCCCATGGGTTCCCGTGCTGCCCTGCTCGAAGGGGTCGAAGATCCGGTCCAGGGCCTCCGGCGCGATCCCCTGTCCCGTGTCGCACACGGCGATCCTCACCACCTCGTCCGTGGGCTGGATCTCGACCCAGACCCGTCCCCCGGGGTCGGTGAACTTCACGGCGTTCACCAGGAGGTTCAGGAGCGCCTGTCGGATGCGGAGCGGGTCGGCCTCGAGCCAGACGTCCTCCACCGCCGGGATGTCCAGACGAACCTTCTTCCTGGCGGCGAGCGGCCCGGCGGCCTGCCGGCACTCGGTGAGCAGGAGGTTCAGCGACGTCGGCTCCAGCCGGATCTGGAAGCGTCCCGCCTCGATCCGTGAGAGCTCCAGCAGGTCGTCGATCAGGCCAAGGAGATGACGTCCGCTCGTGGCGATGGTCCCCGACAACTCGTGCGCCCGCGACTTCGAAACGGAGAACGCCGGGTCGCGCAGGATGTCGGCGGCCATGAGCATCGCGTGGAGCGGCGTGCGCAGCTCGTGCGACATGCTGGCCAGGAAGACGGACTTCGCTTCGCTCGCCCTCTTGAGCTCCGTGTTCGTCCGGTCGAGCCGCTCGATGAGCCCTCGCTCCGTCTCGTGCATCCGAGCGTTCTCGATGACGACGGCGGCCTGCGTCGCGAACGCGAGCAGCAGGGCCGCGTCCTCGGCGCTGAACTCGCGGGCGTCGACCTTGTCGGCCACGTACAGGTTCCCGAGGACGCGGCCCTTGTGCGCGATCGGCACGCCGAGGAACGATCGCATCTCGGGGTGGTGCGCGGGGAAGCCCCTGCTCTTCGGATACGAGCTGAGATCGGCGAGACGGATCGGCTCGCTGGAGGTGGACACGGCCCCCAGGAGACCCTTGCCGGTCGGTAGGCCGCCGATCGCGGCGATCGTCTCGTCATCCACCCCTGAGAACAGGAAGTCGGAGAAACCGGCCGCTCCCTCAGGAACCACACCGAGCGCCGCGTACCGCGCGTCGAGGATCTCGCGGGCGAGGTCGACGACTCCCTGGAGGACCTCCTTGGGCTCCCGCGCATCGGTCATCGCCGCAACGCCTTGCCGAACGCGTTCCTCCGTTCGGCGACCCCGCTCCCTCGCGAGCCGCGCCACGGTGATGTCATCGACCACCCCGAGGCAGCCCGTGATACGGCCCCGCTCGTCACGAACGGGCCACGCGACGAGGTTCGCCCAGATGGTCCGGCCGTCCTTGGCGTGGCCGCGGACCTCGACCGAGTAGCTCGGACGGAGCCCGCTCACGACCTCCCCGAGGCCGCGGATCGCCTGGGATCGATCGGCGGGATGGAACAGCTCCGCGATCGAGCGTCCGATGAGCTCGTCTGCACGGTAGCCCGTGACCTCGCAGACGACCCCGTTGACCCGGGTGATCCGCAGCTCCGAGTCGGTCAGGCCCATGCCGAACACGCCCTGGTCGAACAGGAGTTCCAAGATCCCCTGCCGCCGCTGCAGGCCTCCATAGGCGCGAACGGCGATCCAGAGCAGGACCGTGGGGACCGCGAGGAGCCAGATGTCGTTCCAGTCGAAGTGCAGATGGAACGCGCCGACCAACGCCAGGATCGTCACCACGAGCCCGCTCGCGACCGCAAGGAGCGGTTGCCACCACGGCCCGCCCGGCGCGTCGCCGGCCGAGGGGGCAAGCGAAGGAGGCCGAGCCTCGGCAACCAGGACCGCGACGAGGGTAGCCAGGAGGGCGGCCAGCCAACCCCGCAGCTCGAAGGGGTCGGTCGGGACGACGACCAGCCGGAAGACCGCCAGCGCGGCGGCGGTACTGGCCAATGACCGAGCGAGCTCGAGCAGGTCCTCGAGCAGAGCTCCACGGGGGCGGACCGCCTGCGCCGCGCCCGTCCCCACCAGGCGAGCGAGGATGAAAGCACTAGGGGTGACGAAGAACAGACCGAGCACGCGGGGGATCTCGCGCAGTGAGATCGTCCAGCTCGCGCGTCCCGCCCTCAGGCGCACGGCGGTGACTTCGGTGACGAAGTACAAGGCGGCGAGTGCCCACCAATGGAAGTGGACCGAAGGGTCGA
>JBLNAW010000290.1:0-5493 GCA_050259555.1 Solirubrobacterales bacterium | reverse complement strand
TGCCCCGTTTGATCGCCGAGATGATCCCGATCGGGATCCCGATCAACAGCCAGATGACCGCCGCACCGATGGTGAGGGCGATCGTGACCGGCATGCGACTGAAGATGTCGTCCTTGACGGGTACCTGCCCCTGGTACGAGAAGTACACGTCCTCGTCGAGGAAGAGCCCGGGCCACGGGATCATGCCGGAGGCGAACTTCCAGTACTGGACGTACAGCGGCTGGTCGAGGCCGAAGTTCTTCCTCACCTGCGCGACGAGCTCTGGGCTCGGGTGTCGACCGACGGCCCGAGCGATGGGGTCGCCCGCAGGCATCTTCACGAACACGACGAACGTGAACAGGGACACCGTGATCAGGACGAGCACCAAGAAGATGGTGCGCCGGATCATGTACCTGAGCACGCGCTCGTCCTCTCCGCGTGGGGAGGGAGCCGGCTCGCGCCGGCCCCCTCCGCTCCATCTTCCCTGCTTACGCGCTCCCGGGCGCGAGTGCGATCTGGTCGTACGCCATCTGGTTATCGAACAGGCTGTACGTGTAGTTCTGCACCCGGCTCGAGATGATCTGCTCGACGTTGCTGAAGATCAGGGGGACGATCGGGACGACCTCCTCCATCAGCACCTTGTCGGCCTCGGCCCAACAGGCCGTCCGCGCGTCCCCGGTCTCGGCCATGCACGCCTCGATCTTGGTGTCGAGCGCCTGCGAGACCTCGGTCACGCTGTAGCCGTACTTCTTCAGCTGGTCCGGGTCGGCCCCGGCCATCGAGTAGTTCGTGTTGTAGGCGTCCAGGATGTTCGGCCCGTACATCGGGAAGTAGTAGAACGTGAACGCGTCCGGGTAGTCCTGCAGCCATCCCCCGAACGTGTTGATCGGGATGTGGTTCTTCGGGTCGAAGATCTTGTTGTAGGCCGTCGAGTTGTCGAACGAGTTGACGTCGAGCTCGAGACCGATCGCGCCGAGGTTCTGCGCGATCAGCGCGTCCTGAGCCTCCGACACCCGGCCCACGACGCCGACCGACAGGATGCCCTTGCACTCGGGCGCGTCGCAGACGCCGTCCTGGTTCGTGTCGTACTTGGACTGGGCCATCTCGTCCTTGGCGGACTGCAGGCCCTCCGGCGAGTCCGCACCCTGGAAGTTCGGGGTGGCGTACGGGTCGTAACCCTCGAGCAGACCTCCGAGGAGTCCCGGCGGGGTGAAGTAGCCGGCGATCTCGCCGGAGGCCTCACCGCCCGACAGACGCCGCCAGCCTTCCTTGTCGACCGCGAAGTTCACCGCCTTGCGGACGTGCACGTCATCGAACGGCGGCACGGCCAGGTTCATCGAGATGTAGTAGTTGCCCGAGCCCGGCTCGACGAAGTAGCGGCCCTCGAGGTTGGGGTCCGTCGTGAAGGTGCGGGCCGTCGTCGCGGCGACGCCGTTGGCGAAGATCGTGTCGATCTCGTCGGCCTCGACCTTCTTCTCGGCGACCTCCTGGTCGCACCCGGGGCAGATCTCGACGCTGATCGCGTCGACCCACGCGGGTCGCAGGTCGTCTTGACCGTCCGCCACCCACGAGGGGTTGCGCACGAGCGAGATCAGCTTGCCCGGCTGGTAACCGGCCGCGGGCTCCTGGTCCTTGGCCGGGAGCGAGAAGTCCATGTTCTCCGAGCCCTCGAACATGTACGCGCCCGAGGACACGAGGAACCGGCCGTAGTCGTCGTTGTGGCCGTCGGCCACGCCGAGCGGCGCGTTCGGGTCCGACGGGTTCGGCGGGATCGGCGCGGCCGCGGCCATCGCCATCCGGTAGCCGAGGTCTCCGGTCGGCTGCGTCAGCTTGATCTCGAGCGTGTAGTCGTCCACCGCGGTCATGCCGGTGATCGTGTCCGCATCGCCCGCGCCGTAGGCATCGAAGCCCTCGATCGCGCTGTAATAGAAGCCGTACCCCGCGGCGACCTCGGGGGTCGCCTCGCGCATCATGGCCCGGATGAAGTCGGGTGCGGTGATCTCGACGTCTTGCAGCGGCGGGGCGTAGTGGATGCCCTGCTTCAGCGTGAACGTCCAGGTCAGCCCGTCATCCGAGATCGTGGGATCTGAGGCCGCGAGGTCGGGGAAGATCTTGTCCCCTTCTGCGTCCGGCCCCTTGCCGTTGTACGACAGGAGCGTGCGGAGCAGGCAGCACCGGTAGTAGGCGAAGGAGACCTGGTAGTACTCCTTCTGCGGGTCGAACGCGGCCGTCACGTCGCTGTCCTCCCACACGCGGAGCGTGCCGCCCTTCTGCAGGTTCTGCGCCCCGGTCGTACCGGTCGAGCCGCTCGAGCCCGACGTGCCGGTGGTTCCTCCACCGTCGCCCCCTCCGCCACATGCCGCAGCGGCGAGCGCCAGCACGGCGACGAGCGCGAGGAGCTTGAGATACCTCCTCATGCGTTCCCCTCCTTCCAACGTTCCCCCCTCAACCGGATCCCTCGGCGATCGCCGCGCCGGCCGAGCCCTGCTCCTCCAGTTCCGCCAGTTCTCGCCTCTCCCTCCTCCGTTGTCGTCGTCCCCCCCTTGCGTACGAGCCTTCCTGCCCTCGTGGATCGAGCGCGTCCCGCAACCCGTCGCCCACGAGGTTGAACGCCAGGGTCGTCGTGAGCAGGAAGACGCCGGGGAAGAACATCGTCCACCACGCGACGTCGAAGATGTGGCTCGCGTCCGAGAGCAGACGCCCCCACGACGGCGTCGTGATCGGCACGCCGATGCCCAGGTACGAGAGCGCCGCCTCGAACAGGATGTTCGCGGGGATGAGCAGGGTCGTGTAGACGATGATCGGCGCGATGAGGTTCGGGAGGATCTCCTTGAACATGATCCGGATGTTCCCGGCGCCCATCGAACGCGCAGCCTCGATGAACTCCTTCTCGCGGAGCGACAGCACCTGCCCTCGAACGATCCTCGCGAGGTACGGCCAGCTGAAGAGGCCGATCACGTAGCTCACGAGCAGCAGGCCAGGTTTGATGAGCCCGCCGAGGCATCCCGACGGCTCCAGGCCGCAGGCCGACACGAGCCCGAGTGCGAGCAGGAGCACCGGAAGGGACAGGATGATGTCCATGAGTCGGGAGATGAACGTGTCGACCTTGCCGCGGAAGAAGCCGGCGATGATCCCGAGGGCGACCCCGATCAGGACCTCGATCCCGGTGGCGAAGAACGCCACGATGAGGGATGTTCGGGTCCCGTAGAGGACCTCCAGGAACAGATCACGGCCCTCGGGGTCGGCGCCGAACCAGAACTGGTGGTTCGGGGCCATCGGCAGCCCATACTCGTCGAGCATGTTGAAGTAGAACTGGTTCACGTCAGGGTGATGGACGACATTCTTCGCGAAGAACCCCGCGGACAGTGCGCCGAAGATCATCACGCCGATCAGGAAGAGACCGACGAGCGCGACCTTGTCTCGCTGGAAACGGCGCCAGAAGAGCTGCAGCGGGGTGCGCCCCTCGACACCGGCAGCGGCCGCGGCGGGCGCCTCGAGTCCCGGCTCCTCGCGGACGCCGTCCGTCGCAGGCTTCACGGGTTCGAGCCCTCTCCTCCTGGCGGGGGCCGCTCGAGGCCACGGCCCCGAGGGTTCACCTGACTATACGGGCACCGTTGCCCCGGAAGGCGGAGGTCGGAGGACCCTTCTCGGACGGGTACCTAGCCCCTGAGAAGCTCCGAGATCCGGGGAAGGATGTCCACCCCTCGGAGGGTGCCGAGGGATCCCGTCGAGCAGGCGCGCTCCCCGAAGACGGTCGAGCCGTCGCTCGCGACGCCGGCGCCGGAAACCACGAGGGGCACGGGCTCGGCCGTGTGGGCCTTGCGGACGCACGAGGTCGAGTGGTCGGCGGTCACGGCCACGATCGTGTTCCGGGTGTCGAGCCGCGGCAGCACCTCGCCGAAGAACGCACGGTCGATGAGGGCGATCACGTCGCGCTTGTCGAACGCTCGGCCGTCGTGCGCCGGCACGTCGGGACCCTTGATGTGCACGTACAGCGCGTCGTAGCCGTCGAGCGCCTCGGCGGCGAGCTCGGCCCAGCGGACGTAGCTCGCCTCGTCGGACAGCCGGGGCGCGTCGACCGGCGCCATGCCGAGGAGCATCGCGATGCCGCGTTCGACCGGCATCTCGACGAAGCAGCCCCACGTCGGACCGAAGCGCTCGTTGATCGGCTCCAGGCGCGGGCGGTGGTCTCCGGCGTCGCGCGTGAGGATCAGGTTGCCGGGAAGCTTCCCCTGCGCTCGGCGGCGAGCGTTCACCTCGGAGACGTCGAGGATCGCCGCCGATCCCTCGACGAAGGCGTTCGTGAGCTCGGCCGCGCGGCGCGCAGCGTCCGTGTCCTCGAGCGGCTCGCATCGGACCACCTCGGACTCGAAGGTCTCGAGCGCGACGCCGAGCGAGCCTTCCTTGCGGTACGCCGGGTCGGTATTCGTGATCTCGGCGGACAGCGGCGTCCCGTCGGTCGTGCGGATGACGAGGGCGCCCCGATGCTCGACCGTGGCCTGGAGCGTGAAGGTGGCACCGGGGAGCTGCAGGTTCCCGTTCACCTCATCGGCCAGCGCGTGCGACTCCTCGGAGCTGAGGTCCCGGCCGACGCGCCGATCCAGGATGCGCGGCCACTCGGCGGTCGCGAAGTTCACGCGGAGCGCGAGATCGCCGTCCCGGAAGTCCATGCCGACGCCGACCGCCTCCACCACGCCACGCCCCGGATGCTCGCCCCGGGGGTCGTAGCCCAAGATCGCGAACACGGCGATGTCGGACTCGGGCGCGATCCCCTCGCCGACCGTGACCACGGACCCCGTTCTGCCTTTCGCCGCAAGGGAATCGAGGAACGGGGTCTCCGCAGCCTCGAGCGGCGTCCGATCGTCGAGCTCGGGCACCGGATCGTCGCCGAGCCCGTCCAGGCAGACGTACAGGAGCTTCTTCACGTCGTTCCCTCTTCCGTCAGCGGTACTTCACGATGAGCGCGAACTCCTCGGGGTCGAGGCTGGCGCCGCCAACCAGCGCGCCGTCGATCTCGGGATGGGCCATGAAGTCGCGGATGTTCCCGGGCTTCACGCTGCCGCCGTACTGGACGCGCACGCCGTCGGCGAGCCCGGCCGAGTGGAGGCGGGCGATCGTCTGGCGGATCGTGCCGATCGTCTCGCCTGCGTCGGCCGGCAGGGCGTTCCGCCCCGTCCCGATCGCCCAGATCGGCTCGTACGCCACGACGAGCTTCGCCGCATCCTCGGCCGAGACGCCTTGGAGGGCGCGCTCGAGCTGTCCGACGACCTTCTCCTCGGTGAGTCCCGCATCCCGTTCGCCGAGCGTCTCCCCCACGCACAGGATCGGGGTCATCGACCGCGCGAAGACCGCGCGGACCTTCTTGTTCACGGTCTCGTCGGTCTCGCCGAACAGCTCTCGTCGCTCCGAGTGGCCCACGATCACGTAGCTCACCCGCAGGGCCGCCAGCATCCCCGGCGAGACCTCGCCCGTGAACGCGCCCTTCTCCTCGGGATGGACGTCTTGCGCCCCGAG